>JAOUQB010000530.1 GCA_029879555.1 Nitrospirota bacterium
TTGGATTTCTGTGGGGAGCATGGGCTGACTTCAGACGTGGAGGTGATTCCCATCACTCAGATCAACGAGGCCTATGAGCGAGTGATAAGGGGAGATGTCAAATTTCGGTTTGTGATTGATATGGCGACCTTAGGGCAGTAGCGCAGGGCACGAGAACAATCCCTGCGCATTGGTGTTAATTTGGTGGAAGGAGTGGACCGGCCCATTGGCCTTTAATGCGCTGGACATCCACTAAATTATTCGGCGGACCCAGATCAGCCATCAGCTTCGTATCAATCCTGCCATGACTCACCAATAGCAATGCCGGTTCGCCAATCCCCGGAGGTTTGTACCAATACCAACCAGGGCAATCTGGGAAATGCTCTCGCCATTGAGGCATGACATGGCGTAGTTCTCGTTCCAATCGGGCTTGTACGTCTTGTGCATGATGGGTTCCCAAGTGGACAGCAATACTTTCATAGATGGCTTCGACATGGGCGCGTAAGGTCATCGCGGGCCCTTTCTTTGCTGGGTTAAACTCTCCTTCGACTTTTCTAATTCTTTAAATATCTGGGTCACGATGAACGGTGAGTGGCGAAAACGCCGGGACGCAGACGGCGAGATATTCTACGCCTTCCGGTGTACTGTATCGCACCCATTCTCCTGGATGACAGGTGACGGCTTGCCCCGCCTGGACTTCCAACACTCCATGTGTATGTTCAACCTGAATCCGTCCTTTCAAGACAACCTTAGTTTCGGCAAACTCCGGCTGTTGCCCATTCTCGGCCCATCCGGGCGGGCAGACGATTCGTGCGATACTTACGGTGGCATCTTGTGTGGCGACCCGGCCGGCATATTCCTCAATGTGTTTGGGTTGGGTTCCGGTAGGTGGAATGATGCTGGGTTGTGTGATCAGTGTGGGCATCGTACAATTTCCTTTCTGGAATCGTTAAAAAAGCCACCAGCGGCCTGGCTGGATGACTTGTTAACCATTCCAGTGGGGGCAATTCCAATAAATTATTCTGGAGAACATATGCGCCTTATTCGGAAAATATTGAATCGGTGCTTTAATAAAGTCAATGGAGGAATATTTGTATGCTGACGTGTGCCCCATTGTCTGTTCAATCTTTCTTTCGAATTGTGCGGTGAAATCCTCAGCCCAAGGATTCATGTTATCAGTCGAAGCCTTTTTTTCTTCCTTTTACCTGCAACTGTTCTTTTGATTCAAGAGATGCTGTTCTTCGTGAAAGAGAGGATTTAGAAACATGCTGATTCACGGGCTGCATTTTAACAACATCAAGGGCGATATCTTTGGAGGTGTGGTTGCTGCGGTGATCGCGGTGCCTCTCGCGCTGGCGTTTGGCGTGGCTTCTGGGGCAGGGGCAGAAGCGGGCCTTTATGGGGCGATTTTTGTTGGGTTCTTTGCGGCGTTATTTGGTGGGACGCCGGCCCAGGCTTCCGGCCCCACCGGGCCCATGACCGTGGTCTTTGCGGGGTTGCTCGTGGAAATGGCTGGTCACCCGGAGCTGGTGTATACGACGGTCATTTTAGGCGGTGTGGGTTTACTGGTGTTGGGATTTTTAGGAATTGGCCGGTATATCAGCCTCATGCCCTATCCGGTGATTTCAGGGTTTATGAGTGGAATCGGGGCAATCATTATTATTTTACAAATCGGGCCATTGTTCGGTCATGCTGCGAAATCCGGTGGGGTCATTCCGAATATTATCGGAGTTACCGAATTTGTGACACAACCCATCATGCCGGCTCTTATTCTTGCCATCATGGCTTTGGTCATCACCTATTTGACGCCTCAATCGATTGGTCGAGTGGTCCCTCCTCCTTTATTGGCGTTACTCGTTTGTACCCCTGTGGCGATTTGGTTCTTCCCTGATGCGCCAGTGATTGGTTCCATTCCATCAAATTTTCCCCCGCTTCTTGTGCCCACGATGGAATTTGAGCTCTTACCCATGATGCTCAAGGGCGCATGTGTTCTCGCCTTACTTGGGGCCATCGATAGTTTGCTCACTTCACTTGTCTGCGACAACATGACTCGCACACAACATAACTCCAATCGTGAGCTTATCGGTCAAGGTATTGGGAATATGGTTGCCGGGTTTTTCGGGGGATTACCTGGTGCGGGAGCGACTCTTCGGTCGGTGGCCAATATTCGCTCCGGTGGGCGCACCCCCATTTCCGGCGCATTGATGGGTCTGGTCCTGTTGGCCACCCTGCTCTGGTTGGGTCCATTGGCTGAAAAAATCCCATTGGCGGTCCTTGCGGGAATTTTATTAAAGGTGGGCGCCGATATTATTGATTGGCGATTTTTGCGTCATATTTGGGAAGCTCCACGAGCTGATGTGGGAATCATGGCCGTCGTGTTTCT
>JAOUQB010000532.1 GCA_029879555.1 Nitrospirota bacterium
GGGGTGCTCGGAGAACGGCTCCACGGCTCAGAGTGCGCCGGTCTCATCACCGACCACTCTGGCTACTGCTGACAAATCGTTACCTATTGAATTAGAAGAAGGCGAAATAAAATTCAATAACTTTTGTTCGCGATGCCATGGGACTCAAGGGAAGGGCACGAATAATGGACCACCCTTGGTCCATAAAATCTACGAACCGAATCACCACGCCGATTTCGCCTTTCAGCGAGCCGCTGCGCAAGGCGTCAAAGCTCATCATTGGAAATTTGGGAATATGCCCAAAATCGATGGGGTTCTGCCAGAAGATGTTTTGCAAATCATTGGGTATGTTCGCTGGCTTCAACGACAAGCCGGGATATTCTAAGGTCTTATCAGGGCATATGCTGATCCAATTGGTTTACCAGTGATTGAATCCGGGTAAATCCTCCCTGCCAAAATTTCCGAGAGCTGACGTCAACCCCTAACGGTGTGAGTAACGCTTTGGGGCTGGCGGAACCGCCGCCTGCCAGTAATTCTATATATTTAGGAATAAAGGGTTTTCCTTCTTTTTTATACTGCTGAAAGAGGGCGAGGACTAATAAATTGCCAAAGCTGTAGGAATAACAATAAAACGGACTGCCAAAAATATGGGGGATCGCTAGCCATTCCCAACGAAATTCCTCTCCGACCTTGATATCTCTCCCAAATTGTTCCCGTAACAACGTGAGGTAGCCCTCCGCTAATTCATCAATCGTCGTCCCTTCGCCGATCATGCGATGAGCTTCTCGTTCAAAGAGCACAAAAAACGCCTGACGCATAATCGTGGCATAGAGATCATCAAGTTGACTGAGGAGGAGACTCACCTTTGTTGTGGGATCGTGTTCTTGGGTGAGTAGTGAATCAGAAAGCAATTGTTCCCCAAAAATAGAGGCGGTTTCCGCCAGCGGAAGGGCTGAGTGAAAGGTCAAGACCGAATGATTTTCGGCCAACATGGCATGAACGGCATGGCCCAACTCATGGGCTAGGGTTGAGACGTCACGGGCTTCCCCTGTGAAATTGACCAAGACATATGGTGTTTGTTTGGGGCGAACGCTATAGCAAAAGGCCCCGCCCATTTTTCCGGGACGAATGACGGCATCCAGATGTTGTTCTCGAATGACTCGAGAGGCCTGGTCTGCCAGGGCAGGGGAAAAGCTTTGATAGGCCTCTATGACCATACGTTCGGCACGAGCAAATGTATAGCGACGAGACTTGCCACCGTAGGGCGCATACAAATCATATCGATGAAAGGTTTTGAGTTTAAGGAGTCGTTGCTTGAGTCGAAAGTATTGTTGGAACACATTTGCATTTTTTCGGCAGGTACCCAGTAGCGCATCGACGGCTGCCTCGGGAAGATCGTTGGCTGTATTTCGAACCGCAATCGGGGAAGAATATTTTCGTAATTGTAATCCTTCATTCCCCCAATCTTGGACGAGGTGCTTGTAGAGATCTCCCAAGATGTCTCGTTGTGCGCCATAGACTTTAAATAGGGATTGATAGGCCCCTCGACGAACAGATGCTGATGGATGCCGGACATAACTCATCAATTCTTCGCGGGTCAGTTGCTTAGTTCGACCTGAATGTTTGAGCGGGAATTTCAGGCTATTGGTGGTGACCCCATACAAGGCTTCGAGGGCTTGCCGACCCGTCGAGTTCTTGAGGGTCACAATACGTTCTTCCGATTCCCCTAAGGTATGGGGAGATAAACGTGTCAGGGTATCCAAATAATACTGATGCCGTGTGGCGTGAGAGGACAGGCGCGAGGCCTGCTTCGGCGGGAGGCTTTGCCACCATAAATCAAAAAACAACAGACGTGGGTAGAATTGAGCGAGTCGATTTCGAACATGATTGTCAAAGGCCCGCGCTGTTTGATTTTTGGTGTTTTCTGCGAACCATAGAAAGCCATAGGCTCCTAACGTATTGAGCTGCGTACTAATATCTTCAAGCTGCTTTAAGATGCGTTGAAAGGGCTGAGGAGATAGTCCGGAAGTGAGGCGGTTCCGTTGCCGTTCAAATGATGAAACTTGAGATTCCAACTCGTGTTCAATCCGTTGCGAGTCTTTCGTGGGATGGCGTAATAAATCCTTGAGATTCCATGCTGGCAATGTGGAAGACATCATGACTCCTTTATCTCATTAATAGGTCAACCATGCGTTGGTGAAGACAGGGTTGGCAGAAGAGGTTTGGTTGGAACAGAACACGGCCGATGGGGAATTGCAGGTTTGAGTAACTGCTAGGCACATAATGGAGCTGGCGACAGGGATCGAACCTGCGACCTGCGGTTTACAAAACCGCTGCTCTACCAACTGAGCTACGCCAGCAATAAGGTAACCATCCTAGCA
>JAOUQB010000533.1 GCA_029879555.1 Nitrospirota bacterium
CTACTGTTTTTTTCTTCCTAACCCACTGTTCCTGCCTTATGGCATAGGCCCATCTTCACGCCCTTTGTCAATTTTTCTCGACATCGTTTTCCTGTCGATTTGAATCGGGTCATTCCCCCAAATAGATCAAAGGGAAGATGAAATCATCAACTTATCCCTTGGTGGGAAGGTCCAAGACCATCCAAATGAAGGGACCCACGATGCCTTTCTTCAAAAAACCTGCCGACCAAATTTCGGCCAATTTTAGAGCGTGAAATGTCCTCAGAATTGGGAATTGTGGAAAAATGTACCCGGGTCATGGAAATGTTTTGACAGGTCAAAAAATAGCATTTTCTGGTGCGGGTTTTAGGCGATTGAAGGAGGTATTGGTATTTTATTGATAGTCCTTAAGTTCCATGTGAATCGACCGATATTAGTAAGTTGAGGGCTTATCGGGATTCTGTTGGAGAAGAGGGCATCAGGACCGAAAGTTAGTAGGACAGTCAATGGAAATGAAATTATCCGACAATCACTATACCAGGAGGATGTTATGTGCGTGAGTCCAAACAGCAATAGGTTTTTGCTAATGATCGTATTGGGGATGTTTCTGACCTCAGGGTGTAGTGGGCATTCGGTTAAATATGGAGCTAATTCTGAAGGTGAAGAAATGGGTCTAGACGGAAACGTGACGGAGTCGGGTGATGGGGGGACGTATGGCACAGTTCGTGATGCTAATGGCAACCTCATTCATGGGGGAATGGTGAATGGCACGAACCCTAACCTGAATTCTGAGCAGGAGCCTTCAATGCTTGGACGTGATGGAGATGCCTCTGGGATAGTAGGTGGCACTGCCTCCACTTCCCCCAATGGTTCAGATTACGGACGTCAATTCGGCGGTGTAGATGGAAGTGGGCCTAATCAAGGTGGCGTCACTGGTTTTGGAAGTGGATCTGCCAATGCCATGAATCCTGATCCTGAAGCCTGGGCGAACGCCTATCTCCGCGAAAAAAGAAGCATTCAAGAGTTTTATGGTGATCCGTCGTCTAGTGGGTCCACCTATGGCCATGAATACGCCGGAGTTCCGGGAAGTGGTCCCAACTATGGAGGAGTGGATGGTTTTAGCCAAGGGAGTGCATCCGCAGCGGAAATCAATCCTGAAGCCTGGGCCCAAGCCTATGTGAAGGAAAACGGTGGGCCTTCACCCGAATATGTTAATCCTGAAGCCGGCATTGCTCAAGTCAATGAATCCATGAATTCTCGTGCGCTGGACATGACTGACTCAAGTGGAGAACTTGTAGAAATTCATAATACCAAAAGTAGTTTTGGAGGCCGAATCCAGGATATTTATTTTGCGTTTGACAGCTGGAGCATTTCCGAGGACGGTGCCAAGTATTTAGAGGAAGGCGCAAAATGGCTACATGCCAATCCGGGAAAAGCGTTGACGATTGAAGGCCATTGTGATCAGCGAGGCACGCAAGACTACAATCTGGTACTAGGGAAGAAACGCGCAGAGGCTGCGCGAGAATATTTGGTTAATTTGGGGGTTCAGCCACATCGGATTAAAATAGTTTCGTATGGCAAAGAACGGCCCTTCTGTCAAAATGATAACGAAAATTGTTTCAAAGAAAATCGTCGAAATCATATGGTGGTGCGCGTCAATCAATCGTAATTCCGGAAGTCCATCCGGGAGTTGTTGAATGTGGCGTCACGGCTAACGCTGGGAGGATGCGAGCGATTCGCATCCTCCTTTTTTTTTATCTTGATTCATGGCCTACCCCTTCTTTCCGATACATCCTAAAGCAGGGCTGTGGAATCTTCTATATTTTTGAAAAGTTGACCGGAATCTTGCACCGATTTTGAGGGAATGATACAGTCAGCGCTCCCACCTGATCCCTGCCGGAGTGGCGGAACAGGCAGACGCAAGGGACTTAAAATCCCTCGGGCTTAACGGCCCGTACCGGTTCAAGTCCGGTCTCCGGCACCAAAGTATCTTCCTCTCCTTTCATTGAATTGAATCCGTTCATTCATTCAAGCGTGGCATTCACGCCATGATGCTTTCTGCGGTTCCCCTGAATGGCTCCTGAACGTTTTTTCCTAGGAGGTAAGTGCTGCATCGTACTACAAGAATCCTGAGATGCTTGCGTTATTCGTTTTTTAGAGCAATTGTCGGGAATTTCAGCGGATTTTTTAAAGGCCCCTCTTGCTCCATGATGATGGTTTTAGTCTGAAAATCTTGGCACATAGGTTGCTGAGAACATGGTTAGGTGGAGGAATACGAGGAATAGGCTCAATGCATTGGTTCGAATTCTAAAGGGAGAAGTCTGATGTTAGTCATGACAACATGGGAGAAGACGACGC
>JAOUQB010000534.1 GCA_029879555.1 Nitrospirota bacterium
CCCAATCACAATCCCCGGCAAGGTGATGACATCCGGGATGATTTTGTAATCCCAGTCAATCCACGTCACCACCCAGAATACGGAGAACAACCCGGCATAGACGATAGTTGGCCAGGTCAACCCGAATCGCCACACCACCAACAGATAGCCCAGCCCGTTGACCAGCTCGATAATAGGATACCGTGGCGCAATCGCCGCCTGGCACGCCCGACATTCCCCTTTGAGCCAGAGAAAGCTTAAAAGGGGCACATTGTCGTACCAGCTGATCAGCTTTCCACAACCTGGACAGGTCGACCGTGGGGACACGATGGACAGTCCCTTCGGGACCCGATGCACACAGACCGTCAAGAAGCTGCCAATGATGATTCCCAGAATAAAGACGCTGAGCCAAACAATCCAGTGCGCCATAAATGCCACATATCCCGTAGTTAATTCGACTAGGGTGAGTTTACGTATATTTTCAGTTTACTTTCAAAAAATGACCTGATATTCTCCCTTAGATATTTCGCCTAGCCAAGGATGCCGAGAAAGTCATGACCCTTCGACCTAAACCCAAAGAATCCGACGAGGCACCGATTAAACGCAAACGTCCGGAAGCCCTGACCCAGCGGGAGCAGGAAATCCTTCAACTCATCTGGTCCGGACTGAAAAATAAAGAAATCGCGCAGCGGTTAAAAATAAGCGTGAAAACCGTGGAAGCCCACCGTGCGAATATGATGAAAAAAGTGCGTGTGTCAAATGCCGCCCAACTGCTTAACGCGGCCATTCAAGAAGGGCTCATTCAAATCAAATAGTCCCTGCCAGCCGTTTTACCTCTTTCTCGCCCGTTGACGGGCCACTTCAAAGAGCATCACCGCCACAGCAACTGAGACATTCAACGAATTGATCTTTCCCAACATTGGGATCTTCACATGTGCATCGCATTTTTTGAGGACAAGGGGTCGTATCCCTTCCCCCTCACTTCCAAAGACCAAAGCTACAGGTTCGGTCAGGTCCACATCGACATACGTGGTTTTGGACTCAGCATCCAGTGCAATCGTCGTAATGTGCCGTTTCTGACATTGTTCGACAAATTTTCCAGTATTGGCAACTCTGGCGATGGGCACATGCTCTAACGCACCAGCGGAAGCCTTCGCCACTCCTGCCGTTAAGCCCACGGCACGATGTTTTGGAATGACAATACCATGTCCTCCTGCTGCGTCTACTGATCGCGCAATGGCCCCCAGATTATGTGGATCTTGGATCTGGTCTAAGACGACGAGGAGCGTAGGAACCTTTCGCTGCTCCACGTCATCTAACAGTTCCTCTCCATCCAAATACTGTTTCGCCGCCACACTGGCGACAACCCCTTGATGATGGCGATCGCCAGCTAAGCGATCTAATCGATCACGAGATTCGACTGAAAAGGGAATATGTCGTTCTTTGGCTAGACAGGTGAGCGGGAAAAATCGGCCATCTAATTTGGCCAACCAAAGCCGCTCAATAACACGGGAAGGCGATTGCAGGGCCTCTGTGACGGCGTGAAACCCGTACAGCACACTTGCATGCTCATCGTTTCCAGCGCGTGGTGCCATCAGGTCGGTCTTCGAGGATAATGCCTTGTTCAGCTAATTCTTTTCTAATAGTATCGGCAGTGGAAAAATCTCTTTTTTCACGTGCTTGATTGCGCAATTGAATGAGGTTGTCAATCACTTCCAACGCCTCTTCTTTATTATATGGAGGTGATACCTTTATTCCTGGTGTACCGAAATTCTCAGCACTTGGTATACCTAAAGGACTTAGTACCTGAGCCTGAAGATTCATTGTGACATTTGTAGATAAATTTATTGAGCCCTCAATTTCTCTTCCTCTACCAAACCAAATATTGGGCAGGATTTGAAACAAGCCCAGGGGCATCCCAAATTTTAGAAATATTTCTTTTGCACTTTTTCTGGCATTTTCAGACAAACCTTTTACTAGGTATTTATTCATTTGTCCTCGAAGGGCATGAAAGGCTCCAAGAACTTTTGGCGTATTGAAATCATCATCCATACTCTTCTGAAACTTGTCGGAAAAGTTTTCAAGACAAAGCTCGAGTTCCCCATCACCCTGATCACTTCTCGTATCCCCAGACTCCTCTAATCGCTGGATGAGACCGTATATATTATCCAAGGCTGACTTAGCTTCTGGAAGAGACTCCTCTGACCAATTTAGATCACTTCTATAATGGGTGGACAACAGATAGTACCGAAGACATTCGCCAGTTATGGCTTCCGAATCGGATACTGGAGACTTGTCTATAATTTCTCTGATTGTGAAAAAATTGCCAAGTGACTTAGACATTTTTTCTTTGT
>JAOUQB010000535.1 GCA_029879555.1 Nitrospirota bacterium
CCTGCCGAGAATGAAGTCATTACCGGTCAGGTTGAGGGAGGGGCGGAGCAGACACGATGGGATCAAACGGTTCAATTAAGCATTCGGGCTTTGGATGCTGTCTTAGGGAAGATTGCCGGACTATCGACCGGGGAAGTTCATGTCTTCAAAGGTGAGACGCAGTATCGACTGGATATGGTGACGGTCTTGAATCGCGGGACGCCCACTCAAGAAAATTTTCTGGTTCGGTCATGGGTTGACGCCCAAACGTTTGAATTGACCAGCATTGAATATCGAAGTTCCGATGATGACGTCGTGGTTTCCGTTGAGTGCGAAGATTATCGTGAGGTCAACCTTCCCGCTGTTTCCGGACAAGGCCCCATTCGATTGCCTTTTGTTGTGAAGGCGACGGATCATCGTTCAAGCGGGGGCTCGATCACACTCAATTTTCAAGAATTTATTCTGAATGCTGTGTAGCGCATGTTTGGTTCGGGATTCATCCATAGCGATGAAGGGCGAGCCCCACTGAATTGCTTATGATTTTTTTAGCCATTGAAACAGCGACCTCCCGCCAGAGTCTAGCCATTTTTCAGGACCAGGCCCTGCTGGGATATGTGGAATGTGAAGGTCATCGGTCGTTGACCCCACAATTGATTCCGGCCATTCATGAGCTCCTTGAGAAGGTCTCACTCAACGTCGCCAATCTTCAGGGCTTGGTCCTGTCTATCGGCCCTGGGACGTTTACGGGTTTACGGGTTGGTCTGGCCACGATGACGGCTTTTCGGCTCGCCTTAGGGATTCCGTTGGTTGGGGTTTCGACGTTGGAGGGGTTGGCGTGGAATCTGCCACAGGCCGATTTACCGATTGTTAGTACCGTGGCGATTCGTCCCGGCATGGTGTATTGGGGCCTGTTTCGATGGCAGCAGGAGAGCTTGGTTTGTCTGAAGCCTGATCAAATTGGAAATATCTCTGAAGTGTGTGCGAGCCTTTCTGAGCCCACGATAGTGTTGGGTGATGGTTGGATCCGTCATAAGGAAAGTCTTGATCAATCCAACCGTTCGATAGTTGAGGGGCCTTCTGAGGCCATCTGGCCATCAGCGAAGGGAATTGGTCGTGCAGGACGAGTGTTATTGGAGCAGGGGCAATGCCTAGCTGAAGGCTGTAGCCCTCGATATATTCAACCGTCCTATGCGAAAATCCCTACGCCTTCGGCTTCCCTGCAAAATCTCTCCAAGTGATGTGTCGCCCGTGAACGCTGATCCTCAAGAAACGCCAGAGTCAGGGGAACGACAGCTTCATAGCCCGCAGAGGCCCTCCGTCCATCGCTGGCCCATGCATCGCGCCACACTTGAACATCTTGACGCATTAGTGACCTTGGAAGAGGCCTGTTTCTCTATGCCATGGTCCAGGAAAAATTTTGAAGCGGAATTGGTCGGGAATCAGTTCAGCCGGATTCTGATGATCCCTCATCCGGACCATGGGCCGAAAGTTCAAGCGATTGGTTATATTTGTGTGTGGATTATTTTTGAGGAACTTCGCTTTTTAAATGTAGCGGTTCATCCGGATTTTCGGCGTCAGGGATTGGCGCGGCAGTTACTTGGTGAAGCCCTCCGTCTTGGCACTGAAGCCGGTTGTTGCCGCGGTATGCTTGAGGTTAGAGAAACGAATGCTGCCGCAAAAAAACTCTATGAATCCTTTCATTTTCACGCCTACGCGACTCGAAAATCCTACTATACGAACCCGACCGAGGATGCTATCCTTATGACCGTAGAATCGCTGTCCACGCCACATAGAGAAAGGAGGGACGGGCGCGGAGACCCAAGAATCCATCACTCATCAATTCACACAGTTTCATGATGAACCAGGTGAAAGGAGGGTACCCCATGGTGACTGAGGAACATATTGCGGAGAGTTTACGGACATCGAATGAGGAGTATCGGACGCTAGAAGAATCTCATCACCGGTTAGACGCGGAATTGCAACAATTGTTGAAACATCATGTCTTGACGCCCCAGGAAGAAGTGCTCAAAAAACAACTTCAAATAGAAAAACTTGCGAAGAAGGATCGAATGGCCGCATTGGTTCGAGATTATCGGGCCACCCTAGAGCAAGCGGGTACGACCCGGTAGCGGTTCGCTCCTGCTCCGTCACGTTATTCCAATCTGCATATGGCTGCTTTTTCTCCAACCATGGCCATGAATAGGGTGGTGCATCCGCTCCAGCGCCACATCAAGGAAATCAAACGACGTTTGATCGTGGTCGGGGCCACGATTCTCGTGTTTTTTATCGTGGCCTTTTCCTATTCAGGGATCTTGATTGATTGGTTTAAACGGCCATTTAAAGACGATCTGA
>JAOUQB010000069.1 GCA_029879555.1 Nitrospirota bacterium
TTGGTTGCAAATGATCGGGTGCTGAGCCACCGCGTCCAGCAAGGCGGGGGGGAAATCTTTGGGATGCGGGGAGGTAAACCGTACGCGCCGAATTCCTGGAACATCAGCCACGGCCACCAGTAAGCGCGCAAAATCCCACGCATCCGATCGATAGGAATTCACATTTTGTCCAAGCAAGGTAATTTGTCGAACGCCCTGGCTGACGAGTCGTCGAGCCTCTTCAAGAATGCCTTCTGGATCACGAGAACGTTCTCGCCCTCGAGTATAGGGCACCACGCAAAACGAACAAAAATTGTCACACCCTCGCATGACGGCAATCCACCCGTTTACGCCATCGCCTCGATCTGGAACAATCTGCGCATAGGTTTCATATTCGGATAGATCGACGGCCAACCCTCGTCGTTGATGTTCCAACGCATCCGTGAGTAAATCCGGCAATCGCCGATAGGCATCAGGCCCCACTAGCACATCAATCCACGACCGTGACTCCAACAATTCTAGTTTCAGGTTCTGGGCCATACAGCCTAAGACGCCGATCACCAACCCTCGGGCCTTTTTCCTGGCTTTATAACGAGCCAAATGTCCATACAGTCGATTGTGGGCGTTTTCGCGTATGGCACAGGTATTAAACAACACGACGTCGGCTTCTTCATCGACCGGGGTAAATTGAAATCCTCTGGCTTTCATGATCGACCGAACCAATTCGGTGTCATATTCATTCATCTGACACCCAAAGGTTTCCATATAGACTTGATACCCGCCCCTCTCATTCGGGGACGTCAGGGCTTTGAGACTTTTTGGCAGGAGTAAGGGTGTGCTGCTCATAGGTTCCTGCCCTGAAGAACCAGAAGATCTTGATGCAGAGGAGTACGAGTGTCATTCGCCTGGAGGGGAAGAAGGCCGAGCAGCCGATCAGACATGACCCCTGTGGCTATCACCGATTGAATGGTGTTCTTGAGATTACGGGAGGCACGGACATCGACACGCAGATACTGGTCCGTCAATCCGGACCAAACTCCATCCACCTCATGCTCAAACAAGACAGAAAGTTCGCGACCCATAAACCGTTGATGAAACATTTCTCGTTTGTGCCCAGACAGGTCACGCAAAGTTTGACTGCGTTGCTTAATGTCCTCAGCAGAGACCTGACCGGCCATCTTCGTCGAAGCCGTTCCGGGTCGTGGGGAATAGCTGAACACATGGACATAGGCAAATGGCTGGTCTCTGATGAAGGCGACTGTATTCGCAAATTCCCGTTGACCCTCCCCAGGAAACCCGACCATGACATCGGTGCCAAAACATACGTCAGGAATCATATCCACCGCCATATCCATGGCCTTGCGATATTCCTGAACAGAATACCGCCGATTCATGCTCTGCAAAATGCCGTCATCACCACTTTGCAAGGGGACATGGAGAAACCGACAGAGTTTCCTCGATGTCTTCATATACTCCAACAGTCCTTCGGGAATGGTGGTGGGTTCAATGGAAGAGATCCTGATGCGTTCCAAGCCCTCGATGGCTTCCAATCGTGTGATCAGACCCAGGAGATCAAGACCTTGATCCTGATACCGGCCAATATTGACACCCGTTAACACCAATTCACGATGCCCTCGTTGAACCAGTCCCTCAGCTTCACGAACGGCATCGTCAGCAAACCGGCTGCGCTCCCGTCCTCGGGCAAAGGGAATCAAGCAAAAGGCACACATGAATTGGCAACCATCCTGAATTTTCACATGTGCTCGGGTCGTCGAATAATCGCCAACCCCTTCAATTGAAAAATTATCAGGGTCCAGACGCTCATGATGGACCTGAGGCAGGGATTGTTTACTCTGTTGAGGAACAGCGGGCAACAGATCAGGCAACTGCATTTTAAATTGATTCCCCACGATCAAATCGATGCCGTCAATATGACGAAGCACCTCAAGGCCGGTTTGCGCATAACACCCCGTCACGGCCACAAAGGCCTGCGGAGAATGCCGGAGCGTTTGACGAACGAGCCGTCGACACTCGGCTTCGGCCCCTTCCGTGACGGTGCAAGAATTCAAGACCAAAACATCGGTGTCTTGTCCATATTCAACAGGCAAAAACCCACGACGCCGGAATCCGTCTTTTAAGAGCGCGGTTTCAGCCTGATTGAGACGACATCCGATTGTGGAAAATGCCACTCTGCGCTGAGGAACAGTTGAAGTCGGCATACGTCCAAGATTATAAAGAAGCCCTTACCTGACAACAAGATCGCTCTGGTGACGGTTCCCATTCCCTTGGGAACATGCTAGTATTTTTTGGAATTCCACCACATTCCACGAGGATTCGAGTGTCGGATGAGATCTGTCTTTAAGCGCTCGTTTATCAGACCTCGTGACCCTGATCGAAAGACTTTGATTGCCTCTCACGTCCTGACAGCTATGTCCAATCCGACCTTTCCCGAACCACACATCTCGACCTTCCCCGTTTAATGCCATGAATGCTGGCTTTGGACAACTTCTCATTGCCCGTTTTATGGGATTTCGTCTCATGCCGGGACAAGTGGTGGCGTTAGCCGCCATGGGCTTGATTCTTTTGGGGGCCTGTTTTCTGATGCTCCCATTTGCCACCGTGCCTGGTGCCAATCTTGGATTCATCGACGCCCTCTTTACGGCCACCTCGGCCGTCTGCGTGACCGGCCTGATCGTGATGGATACCCCACAAGATTTCACCACGTTTGGCCTGGGAGTGATTTTATTTCTGATTCAAATTGGCGGCCTGGGCTATGCCTTAATGGCCACGATGATCTTGTTAATTCTGGGGCGGCGTTTGGGCCTACGCGACCGCATGATGCTGTCCGAAACGATGAGCACCATGGATATGCAAGGCTTGGTGCGGTTTGTGAAACTCGTCACACTCATCACCTTTTCGCTGGAAGGCATTGGCGCGGTCCTGCTCACCTTTCGCTTTGCGATGGATTACCCTTGGGATACGGCTTTTTATTACGGGGTCTTCCATGCGATTTCGGCCTTTAACAACGCCGGATTTGCCTTATTTTCCGATAGTCTGGGGTCTTTCCAAAAAGACTGGTCGGTCAATGTCATTGTCACCACATTGGTCATCCTCGGAAGTATTGGCTTTCTGGTGTTTGAAGATCTTCTCGACAACATCCATGGTCGAAGGTTTCGATTCCGCACCCATACCAAACTCGTGGTGGTCACAACAGGCATGCTCATCGCATTCGGAACCTTTGGCATTGCCATGTTGGAATGGAATAATCCCGCCACCATGCAAGGGCTATCCGTAGGTGAAACCTTCACGGTCTCCTATTTTCATGCGGTATCGCGCACTGCAGGATTTACATCCCTGGATCTGGGCGGGATGCGAGAGCCGACATTGTATTTCTTACTGATTCTCATGGCCATTGGGGGATCACCCGGGAGCATGTCAGGGGGAATTAAAACGACGACCATCGCCATTGTCTTCCTGACCATTTGGAGTGTGCTTCGGCGCGATCCCGACGTCGAGGTCTTTCACCGACGAATTCCTCCCGACCTGATTACTCGAGCGCTTTGCCTCACGCTTTTGGCCCTAGCCCTTATTACCGGCATGACCCTGCTTCTCGCCTCCACTGAATCACAACCGTTTCTCTCGCTTATGTTTGAAGTGACCTCTGCCATGGGAATTGTGGGCCTTTCCTTGGGAGACGGAGCGACCCGCAGTTTATCCGCCCTGCTCACCGATTTTGGGAAGGTGATGATTATGCTCTCTATGCTCTTGGGACGGTTTGGCCCACTCATGATTGGGTTATTTGCGGTAAAAACCACGGCTCATAAACGATATCGCTTTGCCCAATCGCGTGTCGTGATTGGATAATCTTTCTCACGCGATCCGCCGCTGGAGCATCAGAATAAACGCGACTAATGTCGGCAAGGGACAGATAATATAGGGCAGCAGCCATACCCACACATTCTTCCCTCGCACGCGAGCCTGATCAACCATCCAAACAAAAATCCAAATGACCAACAAAATGTAGTTGGCCGTGATCCATTGGGTCGTCCGAACATGCAGCTGGCTCTCCGCACCACCCCCTGACATAAAGAAAAAAATGCTTTCCAATATCACGAATGCCACCACTAGACCAATGACGAACTGCTTGTTCCATACATACATGATCCGCTCCTTGGTGAGGTAATTGATGAAAGCCCTAAACCACTGACATGGAAACCTGCCGGCCCCTTATCGCGAGTCTTCCCCCCATTTGAAAGAAGACCCGTTATATCAAAAGACATTTGATACCGTCCTACACTATTTTCCTGCAACATATTCGTCCCCATTTCGAGAAATCATTTTTCCTCCCACCTCGTCTACGCCCCGTCTTATTGGTTTTTTTCAACGCCAGGACCCCACCTCATTTCCCAATATGTGAATAACGCATATCCACAAACTTTCTTCCTGTTGATAACTACCTCAATTCCCTCAAAAACCCGCATCATTATTCAGGTTTTTTCAACTCACAAGTTCTTCACAGAAATCCCCACCTTCCACGCAAAAATTACAACATTTAGTATTGACAATTTTCTTCATCCTCTATAGATTGTGGGTCGTTGGTTTTATCCAATTATTTCTTACGGTCTTATTTTTCCTGTTTTCTCTGTCTGATTTCGGTTTGTGTTTGGGCTTGTGAATTGCCCGATGACGAGGCTTTTTTTACCGTTTCCTCACACGAGGAAATGGTGCCTTTAAGAGGCAATCTGTGAAAATGGCATGACTCTGAACCATGCCATTTTTTCTTTTCTGAGCCCACCAAATCTGATTCCCTTTTAACGCTGGGAATCACCGAGCCTCAGAGAACAATAGGCGAAAAAATGATGGCGACCGAAGAAATACCCCACTGTGTTTTCTCGTCTTCCAAAGGAGACTTTTCATGAAAATTGCCCGACGATTTACCAAAGCTGGCGAGAGCCCCTATCACAACATTCCCTTTTCTACCCGATCCTCCGAAATCAGAAATCCTGACGGGTCCACGGTCTTCAATCAGGATAATATTCTGGCTCCTGAGCATTGGTCACAATTAGCCATTGATATTTTGGCGCAAAAGTATTTTCGGAAAGCGGGCGTGCCGCAAATCGACGACCAAGGGCAGCCACTTTTGAACGAAAAGGGTGGGCCGCAGCTTGGCGGTGAACGCGATGCTCGACAGGTCTTTCACCGATTGGCGGGATGCTGGACCGAATGGGGCAACACGCACCATTATTTTGACTCTCCCGAAGATGCCCAGACGTTTCAGGACGAGCTCAGCTATATGTTGTCCTGGCAAATGGCAGCCCCCAATTCACCTCAATGGTTCAATACCGGCTTACACTTTGCCTATGGGTTATCGGGGCCCTCACAAGGCCACTTCTATGTCGATCCGAATACGCATCGGGTCAAACAAGCCCGCAACGCCTATGAACGTCCCCAGGTTCATGCCTGCTTCATTCAATCGATTTCGGACGATTTAGTGAACGAGGGCGGGATTATGGACCTATGGGTTCGTGAAGCCCGCCTCTTTAAATATGGCTCAGGGACCGGGACGAATTTTTCAAAATTGCGCGCGGACGGAGAATCCCTATCCGGTGGCGGACGTTCATCCGGGCTCATGTCCTTTCTCAAAATCGGCGATCGCGCCGCTGGCGCGATCAAATCCGGAGGAACAACACGTCGAGCAGCCAAAATGGTCTGCCTGGACCTCGATCACCCCGATATCGAAGAATTTATCGATTGGAAGGTCATCGAAGAACAAAAAGTTGCGGCCATGGTCACCGGCTCAAAAGTCTGTGCGCAACATCTCAATAAAATCCTCCAAGCCTGTCACATCTCTAAACCTGACGACAGCATGCAAGTCGACATCAATCCCCGCGAAAACTCAGCGCTTCGAGAGGCCATTCAAGCCGCCCGCGAAGTCTCGGTTCCGGAACTGTACATTCAACGCATGTTCAATTATGCCCAAGAAGGGTTTACCCATTTCGTCTTTCATGAATACGACACCAATTGGGATAGTAAAGCCTACCAAACGGTCTCGGGCCAAAACTCTAATAACAGCATTCGGGTTCCCAACGATTTTTTTGCCGCCCTCAAAGCGGGTGAGGACTGGACATTAACCCGCCGCATTGATGGCGCTACCCATAAGACCATTCCGGCCAAGGACCTCTGGGATCGCATTGCCTGGGCCGCGTGGATCTGTGCCGACCCCGGCGTTCAATACGATACCACCATCAATGAATGGCACACCTGTCCTCAGGACGGACGGATCAACGCTTCCAATCCCTGTAGCGAATATATGTTCCTGGATGATACCGCCTGTAATCTCGCGTCCTTGAATTTAGGACGATTCCTGACACCTGAAGGTCAGTTTGATATCGAAGGCTTTCGACATGGTGTTCGGTTATGGACGATCGTGCTTGAAATCAGTGTGCTCATGGCGGGATTTCCAAGCAAAGCCATCGCCGAAAAGAGCTTTTCCTTCCGCACCCTCGGACTCGGCTATGCCAACCTTGGTTCGATACTCATGAAGTTAGGCATTCCCTATGACTCACCACAAGCCCTCGCCTGGTGCGGCGCGATTACCGCGCTCATGACGGGTGAGTCCTATGCCACTTCAGCCGAAATGGCGAAGGAATTAGGCCCCTTTAACGCCTATCCCCGTAACGCGGAATCCATGCTCCGGGTCATGCGTAATCACCAACGAGCCACACACGATGCGCAAGCCGAGGAGTACGAAGGACTCACAATCACGCCACGAGGCATTCAACCCGATCAATGTCCCCAAGATTTGCTCAAAGCTGCACAACAATCCTGGGATCGGGCCCTCGAACTCGGCGAACAATATGGATACCGGAATGCTCAATCGACCGTGATCGCCCCAACCGGCACGATAGGCCTGGTCATGGATTGCGACACAACCGGCATCGAACCGGATTTTGCGTTAGTGAAATTTAAGAAACTGGCAGGCGGCGGGTATTTTAAAATCATCAACCAAAGCCTCCCCCCAGCCTTACGCAACCTGGGATATACCCCCGCCCAAATTCAAGATATCGTCACCTATGCCACGGGGACACGCACACTAAGAAAAGCGCCTTTTATTAACCATGAAACCTTGAAAGACAAAGGGTTTGACCGAGACATCTTGGAAAAGATCGAATCCAAGCTGGACGAAGCCTTCGATATTAATTTTGCGTTCAATAAATGGACATTGGGAGAAGAATTTTGTCAGAAGAAACTGGGCATCACCGAATCCCAACTCCAAAATCCACAATTTAACATTCTTCAACTCATTGGCTTTACCCAAGAAGAAATTCTGGCTGCCACAGATTTTTGTTGTGGCACGATGACCGTAGAGGGTGCTCCACATCTTGAACCAGAACACCTCGCCATTTTTGACTGTGCAAATCGATGCGGGCGAACTGGCCAACGCTACATCCTTCCTGCAGCCCATATTCGCATGATGGCCGCCGCCCAGCCATTTATCAGCGGAGCCATCAGTAAAACCATCAACATGCCAGCCGATGCAACGGTTGATGCGGTGAAAGAAGCCTACATGACCTCGTGGACGTGTATGCTCAAAGCGGTCGCGTTGTATCGAGATGGGTCCAAGCTCAGCCAACCCTTAAATACCACAAGTGATTGGGACACCACCGATGCTCAATCGGAACAAATCCAAACCGTCGCTAAAGAAGCCGCCTCTCGCGTCTTAGTTCGGTATCTCGCCAAACGTCGTCCACTTCCCACTCGCCGAGGCGGGTACACCCAAAAAGCCATCGTGGGAGGCCATAAGATTTATTTACGAACGGGCGAATACGAAGACGGAACCATCGGAGAAATTTTCCTGGACATGCATAAAGAGGGCGCCGCATTCCGCAGCCTCATGAACTGTTTTGCCATTGCCATCTCTCTCGGGCTGCAACATGGCGTGCCATTGGAAGAGTTTGTCGATGCCTTCCTGTTCACCCGATTCGAGCCAAACGGGCCAGTGAAACTCAATTCTCATATCAAAATGTCGACTTCGATTATCGATTATATTTTCCGGGAAATGGCCATCACCTATCTTGGCAGACATGATCTGGAACAAGTTGCGCCTGAAGACCTTCGTGTGGACGCACTTAAAAAACAAAGGGATACTGAAGAAGAAGATGGAGAGGGTTTAGTCGATCCTCGTTCCCTGAGTTCAACCTCTATCAGCCCTGAAGTCTTTCCTTCTCGACGCTCATCTGGAAACGGCGTAGAAAAAAATGGCGGCAATGGCAAAGTTTCACGAACCGTCGAAATGCAACGTGAAACCCTAACGATCACGGAAGTACAGGAAGCCAGGCAAAAAGGATACGAAGGCGATCCCTGCCAAGAATGCAAACAATTCATGATGGTTCGCAACGGCATGTGCCTCAAGTGTGACAACTGTGGCGCAACCAACGGATGCTCTTGATTTTAAAAGAATTTATATCAGGAGGATCTAGAAATGCTAAGCATTCAAAAAACCCTCACATGGATAGGTCTGATTTCTTCAAAAAAATAAATGAAACCGAGAAATTCAAAAAATGATGAAAGAATATTTCTTTCTTAGTTATTGATTGTGGACAGAAACTCAATAAAGTCTTGGCCGCTACGTATTATCATGGAGACTTTCTATGGCCCAATCCTTCCTTGGTTGTTCTGAAAGGCAGTAAAAAATCTCAAAAAATATTATCCCCAGTTTTCACAATCGAAAACCCTTTCAGCGATAGTATTTTTAAAATTCGCATACGGGTTATTCACTGAAATTCACACCTATTCCACAGATTGGGTCATTGACACCGATGTGACTCGCCTATATAAAAAGGCCACTCTTCAAAAAAAAGTAATAGCCGTGGATAATTGTTTACATATTGATCGTTCAACTGTTGCCAAAGATTGGCATGCCCGAGGATTCTCCTGCGGCATGTGGATTGACCATGCTGGACGTGAATGGTCCTATCAGGGTCAGAAAACAGACGAATTATTTATGATGATGTCCGGGGCATTAGTACTGGAATTAGAAGGCCTATCGATTCGGCCTTCAGTAGGAGAGGAGATTCGCATTCCTGCTGGAATGCCACATACAATTCGAAATATCGGAGGGAATACTGCACGATGGCTCTACGGGCAAGTACGAGAAGTACCTTCTGAAACCAACGCTC
>JAOUQB010000536.1 GCA_029879555.1 Nitrospirota bacterium
CAATAAATAGTCTTTGGGGAAATAATCCAACAAGGTCGGTGGAGGCTCCCCGGGCTGACGCCCGCTGAGATGCCGGGAATAGTTTTCGATCCCATGGCAATAGCCCATCGTGCGAATCATTTCCAGATCAAAATTCGTCCGCTGCTCAAGACGTTGCGCCTCTAGTAATTGATTCGTCTGGCGGAAATAGGCCAGCCGTTCTTCTAATTCCTCTTCAATGCCCGTGATCGCGTCTTGATAACGATCAGGGGCAATGACGTAATGGCTTTTAGGATAGATGGCGATTTTCGGGAGCTTGCGTAATGTCGTACCGGTCAGCGGATCAATCTCATGAATGGCTTCCACTTCGTCCCCAAACAGTTCAATCCGCACCGTATTGGAATCGGACGACGCGGGATAAATCTCAATCACATCCCCACGCGCGCGAAACATCCCACGCTGCAATTCCAGATCATTGCGCGAATATTGAATATCCACCAACTTCGCCAGAATCTTTTCTCGACGCATTTCCATGCCCGGCTCAAGATAGAGCAACATGTCATGATAGACCTCAGGCGAACCTAATCCGTAGATACAGGACACCGAGGCAACAATAATGATGTCATTCCGTTGCAATAAGGCCGTCGTCGCCGAATGACGCATCTGATCAATCGTGTCATTGATGGCGGAATCTTTGGCAATGTAGGTATCAGTTGTCGGAATATAGGCCTCGGGCTGATAATAGTCGTAATAGCTCACAAAATATTCAACAGCGTTATCGGGGAAAAATGACTTGAATTCTTGATACAGCTGCGCCGCCAACGTTTTGTTATGCACCACGACCAACGTCGGCCGTTGCACATTGGCAATGACGTTGGCCATCGTAAACGTCTTGCCCGACCCCGTGACGCCCAGCAGCACTTGATGCTTCAACCCTTCGTTGAGGCCAGCCGTCAACGCAGCTATAGCCTTCCCTTGATCGCCCTTCGGCACATAGTCAGATTGGAGAGAAAAGCTGCTCATGATTATCCTGTAGGCAATCTACCATAGGAATGAACATACCGGACATTTCACATTCATCCGCTAAATAGCGGAAGGACCATTGGCCGAAAATTAGCAGGACGAGAATACTTGTTAAAACAAGCCGACGATCTGACCGTCGTCATCCAATCCAATGGCTTCTGCAGCAGGCACGCGAGGCAGACCGGGCATGGTCATCATATCGCCCGTAATCGCGACGACGAATTCGGCTCCCATGGCCAGGCGTACCTCACGCACGGGAACGGTAAAACCCGTGGGCGCGCCTTTTAAGGCAGGATTGGTGGAAAAGCTGTATTGAGTTTTTGCCATGCATACCGGGAAATGGCCATACCCATGTTTTTCTAACTCCGTGAGGCGGGCTTGGACCGTATGAGGAATTTCCACATCATTGGCCCGATAGATTTCCCGGGCCACCGTCCTCATTTTTTCGGCCAGTGGCAGGTCATCTGGATATAACGGGGCAAACGTTGAAGTCCCTGCATCGGCCATCTCCTTAACGGTTTCCGCCAAAGCTGCCGCTCCTTCACCACCTTTTGCCCAATGATTAGAGAGCACCACTTGCACTCCCAGTTCTTGGCACGAACGTTCGACCAAGCCCAGTTCAGCGTGGGTATCCTCGGTGAATTGATTGATGGCCACAACGGCTGGGACCCCGAACTTTTTGACGTTTTCTACATGGCGCAATAAGTTCGGCAACCCCTGCTTAAGGGCCACCAGGTCTTCTAGCCCCAGCGTGCTTTCCTGCGCTCCACCATGCAGTTTTAAGGCTTTGATGGTCGCCACCACAACCGCACACGAGGGCTTCAAGCCCGCTTTCCGACATTTGATGTTGAAAAATTTTTCTGCGCCTAAATCCGCACCGAACCCGGCTTCGGTGACCACATAATCCGCCATCTTCAGGGCCAGCTTGGTGGCGACAATGGAATTGCACCCGTGCGCGATATTTCCAAATGGCCCACCATGAATTAACGCAGGATTATTTTCTAGGGTTTGCACTAGATTGGGATTGAACGATTCCTTGAGTAAGGCCATCATGGCCCCTGCAGCGTTGACATCTCTGGCAAAAACCATTTGCTTTTCTATCGTTCTGCCTACTTTGATATTCCCTAATCGACGCTCCAAATCTTTGAGATCGGATGCTAAACAGAGAATCGCCATGACTTCAGAGGCGGCGGTAATATCAAACCTTCCCTCGCGGGTATACCCATTCGTCTTGCCACCTAACCCCGTCACAATGTTGCGAAGGGAGCGATCGTTGACATCCAGCACCCGCCCCCACGTCACCCGTTGTGGATCCACCTGCGGCTTA
>JAOUQB010000537.1 GCA_029879555.1 Nitrospirota bacterium
TTGGGAGTACATTCGGAGGTATGACTGGAGAATTCGTGAAATATCAGCACCCCCTCATTCATGGGCTTTTAGGATATGGGTTCTGGAAGCAACGCCTCTGGGCGTTTTACGGATACCTGTTTTATTTGGCAGTGGGATGCCTCAGTGAAGTGGTCACCCAACTCGTTGGTGGGTTTCATGCGACACGCACCACGATGATTGGCATCAGTCTTGTTGTCGGAAGTTATATCGTATATCGACGATCAGCGTTTCACCGTTCTACCCAACCGGCGCAATAAGCCATTCCTTGCGAAAAGAGTCGACTCCCTCATCGCCCCAACCACAGGCCTAAGTTGGCATGAAAAATTTTTGGACCCTGTCGAAGGTTCTCACAGTATTCATTTGAATCCTTCTGAAATTCAGGAGATACTTGATGAACCGATGAGTCTTTGTGTGTGGCAATCTTTTGAGAGGAGGCGATCAATGCCGTTCAACATCCCCAAATCTTCCCTGTTGAAAATTGGGTTCCTGACATTCACGCTGACCGGGGCCCTTCTAGCCACGCTTGGGCAAATTCCACTGGCGGTCTCCCAACCGGTGACCATCCCGGTCGGCAAAATTTCCGGCCCAATCCCCATGGATGCGGCCAATCCTGTGTGGGAGTCTGTTCCTGGTATCGTGGCCCCATTGAGCGGGCAAACCATTACCACTCCCATGCACCCCAACATTTCCGTGAAAACCGTCATGATCAAAATGGCCTCCAATGGTCAGGAGATTGGCGTATGGACAAATTGGGGGGATCAAACGTTGAATAACACGACCATTGGTCCACAAGATTTTCGGGATCAAGTGGCGGTACAATTCCCCGTACAAAATGATGGAGCGCCCCCGTTTCAATGTATGGGCCAAGCTGGTGGAACGGTGAATATTTGGCGATGGAACGCCGAATGGCAAAAAGACTTGGGGCGTGGCGTGGCCGGCATGTGGGATGTGGACAACCAATATCCCTCGATTGCCTGGGATTATTACTATGAAGAACCCGCTGGTGGTGTGACCTATCCCGATCGTATTGGAAGGAGCCTCGGACCGTTTAATGAAGGCATTTGGTCGGGCAACATTATGTCCGATCCCGACCTGCGGGTCGGTTCAGTGGAAGATCTCAATGCCAATGGGTTCAGCACCTTGACCACGCAAGCCTCTCAGGACGTCGTGGGGAATGGCTTATGGGAACCCTATGGTGCGTTGAAGGGTGGTTGCTGCAGCGGTCCCACCTGGCGGGTCGTGATGAAGCGGAGCTTGGTCACGAATGATCCGAATGATGTGCAATTTAAAAACGGAGCCACCTTCCCGGTCGCGTTTGCCGTATGGGATGGGTCGAACGTGGAACGGAATGGGATGAAGGGCATTTCAACGTGGTTCACCGCTCAAATGCCAAACTAGAACCCCTCAATTTTCAAAAGGAGACCGACAACACATTTCCTTCCTGCAGAATGAGATGATCTCCCGCAAGGCTCGATACAGGGGAAGCTTGGACCGCTTCCCTCTGTATCTGGCGTAAGAACACCTCCCTCATAGTAACCGACGTTCTTTCCACACATTTCCCGTTTTTAGTAGGATTCTGGTAGCCTAGCGGTGGACCATGTCCAAGGCTTCTTGTGATCATCGTTAGAAAAATGAATGGGCCGCGACTCAGGATTCTGGTCAAGCCCGCAGAAGCCAGAAACCTAGGGTTTCCTGAAAAACACATGCTGAGGGGGGATGATCATGAGGACATCCTCTGATTCTTTCCTAAAGCTGAGAACCACTTGCCTTACTTCTATCTTCAGTCTCTTAATAACAGCTCATCTTCTCACCGGTTGCATGCAACCAAACGAACCAACATGAATTCCCCGGTCTTGTTCAACGCCTGTACACGCATACTCGAACGTGTCCTTTTGATTGGAATCTGTTGGTATGCATTGGCCGGCTGTAATTTTATTGCGCTACACCACAATGTGGAAATCTATGAGCAACAGGTTCGTCTCAGTGGCCAGCTGTGGAATCCTTCTACACAAAAAAGTCCAGTCATTGTTCTCTTGTATCAAGTGTCAAACCAGAAGAAACAACTGATAAGTTATCGCATCTATCATAAGCCCGACCGTTTTCAATTTATGGTATTGCCTGGGCAATATCTCATCGAAGGGTTTGAAGATGCCAATCAAGACTTAATCTATCAAGATACGGAGTGGGCAGCATATTATGGGGCACCATCCGTCATTACCATGGAGCCGACCCAAGACCAACTGAATCTGAATCTCAAGCTTGAACCACCAGGCAGCATCGTTTTAGAGGAATTTCCAAATCTTGC
>JAOUQB010000538.1 GCA_029879555.1 Nitrospirota bacterium
GGAAAACTATACGCACGGTTTGATGAGGGGGCGCTGGGAATTACTGACTGCTGTGGTCCGGAATAGGCGCGTGCGCCGAAACGTTCGAGAGCAGCCCCAGGTCAGGACCAGTGCTCTACTCTACCCCATTTTGACCCCCATTTCCCCCATTTAAATGAAGGCCATAACTTCTCTTAGGTTTTCAAGAACTTTTGGCGGGAAGTTTTACTTGTTTCGGGAAAGCGCGGTTTCATGGATTATTTGTTGAAATCCACCCGATCTGATGTCACACTAGCCTGCTGACTCTTGTTAGGAAGACTCCATGGCTGCCCACCAAATTGTTTACATCAAAACTGCCACTGCACAGACGCGGCTTTCCCCCTCGCAAAAAAAATTCAATACATTGATCAAAAAGATCGATGCGCAGAAAAACCTGCTACGAGAATGGGAAGTCATTTGTGAGCAATGCAGCCGGGATGCGGTCGAAAAACTAGAGCCCCTACGCAAGACCTTGTATAGCCATCAAGCCGATATGGTGTGGTTGCTTGATCAACAATTCACTAACCAAAAATTCACAGCTAGTCAGCGAGCCAAACTCACTCACCTGATCACGAAAACTTGTGAAGAACTCATTGCCTTCAATCAGCGGGATGATCTGAAAGACATTTTCAATAAATACAGCGCTGACGATTTTGACTCACTGGATCAGGCCAACGAGGACCTGACACGTGAAATGATGAAAGCAATGTTTGAAGAAAATTTTGGTCTTTCTCTGGATGAGGCTGATCTGGACCTCAACGATCCGAAGGGCACGGCCGAACGCTTAGCAGGAAAACTTGAGCAGCAAAAAGAATATGATGAAGGGGAAAGAGTCAAATGGCAGCAGTCAAAAAAAAAGGCCAAACAACTAGCCAAAGAAGCCAAGGATTTGGAAGAGGCCGGTAAGGTCAGTAAATCCATACAGGCTGTTTACCGGCAACTAGTCGGCGCCTTGCACCCTGATCGCGAACCTGACCTGGCGGAGCGTGCACGAAAAACTGAACTAATGCAGCAAGTGACTGTCGCGTATAGCGAAAAGGACTTACTCAAACTGTTGGAATTGCAGCTTGCGATAGAGCAGATTGACCAGAGTCAACTCAATAACATGAATGCGGACCGCCTCAAGCACTACACCAAAATCCTCAGTAATCAATTGCGAGAGTTGGAAGATGAGGTGTTTTTCAGGGAAAGCGAAATCCGTCAGATGCTCAACGTCTCCCCCTTTGAACGGCTTTCCCCCAAACGCATGGTCGGGTTGCTCAAAAGGGACATGCGGGAGGTACAGAGCATGATTGTCCGTATTCAACACGATTTGCAGACGTTTCGAGATGTGAAACAGCTGAAAGCTTGGTTAAAAGGTTATCGGATCCCAGAGACGGAATTTGACCCATTTTTTGATGGGCTTCCGCCATTTGGTCATAAGCCTTGAACGTTTCAATTGTCCCTAATGATGCCACATCATCAGCCACACCGGGAAAGTTCAATTGCACCATGACCCGCTCAAAAGATCTCGGCGGGTGCGTGACGGCCTCAAGATTTCCGTGCTCAGGATTATACTTAGGGTCCAGTCTGGCGATATGGCAGGAGATAGTTGACTGTGAATTCATTGAATGAGGTGCGGGGTCAAGTCTTGCAATACGACAGGAAATTGTCTAGCTACGGCATAGTTGAGTGAAGCCGAAAGAATATGACGTGTGAGGAAGACCAGGCCCCATAGAATTTTCTTCACTTTCCTTCCTCCCGACGCTTGCTGTTCGGCCTCTTGGCGACCGCTCCTCAATCATTGGCGGGCCTTGTTTGAGCCCTTCGACCAGGCTCAGGGCAGGCCTGGCGAGTTGGCCCGCGCTCCCTTTTTCGCGTCTGCTTAATCTGATGAGGCCGAACTGGGCGTCAATGGTTTTGGATCCTTTTGCCGAAGCAACAGGCCTGTCCTGAGTCAAGTCGAAGGAACCTCGGCTACCGGGCGGAAACCCGACATCTCTCGTATACGAAAATCATTCCAGTTCGTTGAATCGTTCGTTCGAACCTGCCGGAAATTATTTGGAACGACTGATTTTCAGAAAGCAGGGGACCGACAGTTTAATCCTATAGAAGACATGGGCAAGGGGTGAATGGTGTGGGGTTGCAGGAGTTGTTGTGTTTGTCCTCCGTAGTGGCATCATAACTGCGCGATGAGGAGGTTTTCCCCTTCTTCTGGATAGGCCATACCATTCGGCAATGAAATGGCAAATTTCTGATACAGCCAGTGACATGTGCTCCCTACTTTCTGCCTGTCCAAAGAGTGGATCCATATTTCCC
>JAOUQB010000070.1 GCA_029879555.1 Nitrospirota bacterium
TTTTGCGTGGGGCTTACGCAATCCCTGGCGTTTTTCGTTTGATCGAGAGACCGGCGACCTCTGGGCTGGCGACGTTGGCCAAAACGAATGGGAAGAAATCGATGTGATTCAGAAGGGAAAAAATTACGGATGGCGCCTTTTAGAAGGCACCCATTGTTTCAATCCGGAAACCCACTGCCGCATAGATCAGGCTATCGTTGACCCGGTGACCGAATATGCGCATTCATCCGGACGATGTTCGGTAACAGGTGGGTACGTGTATCGCGGCCAGACCCTGCCCGATCTAGTAGGCACCTATATCTTCGGCGATTTTTGCTCGGGAGAAATCTGGGGATACCGGGAAGGCCACACACGCCTCCTGCTGACAACCGACCTGCAGATTTCTTCGTTTGGAGAGGATCGTGAGGGAGAGCTGTATGTGCTGGGGTACGGAGGGGAAGTCGTACGAATGGGACCGAACGCCGTTACGCCCCTACCGTGATCACTTGGCCTAGAACTTTTCGACTTTTCGGAACAACTCGATTTCGTCCAAGACTTTTCCGACGCCATAGACGACGGACGTCAGTGGATCTTCAACAGTAATAATCGGCAAATTGGTTTCTTCCTGAAACCGCGTGGCCAGGCCCGGCAATAACGACCCGCCGCCAGTAATAACGACACCCTTATCGATGATGTCCCCAGCCAATTCTGGTGGAGTATTTTCCAGTGCCGTGCGCAACGCATTGACGATCGCATGAATGGGATCTTCCAAGGCTTCTCGAATTTCAGAATCATTCACCACCACCGTTCGAGGAATCCCGGAAATCATATCTCGCCCTTTGACCATCATGGTTTTGGCCTGTTCTAACGGATAGGCCGATCCCACTTCAATTTTCACCCGTTCAGCCATGTGTTCACCAATCAGCAAATTATACCGGCGTTTAATATAACTCAGGATCGCATCGTCCATGGAATCGCCTGCCACCTTCACGGACTCACTGCACACAATGCCGCCGAGAGAGATGACGGCAATATCCGTCGTCCCACCGCCAATGTCGACGACCATATTTCCTGAAGGCTCGGTGATCGGCAATCCAGCGCCTATCGCTGCCGCCACGGGCTCTTCAATGAGATAGACTTCCCGAGCGCCAGCTTGGCTTGCAGATTCCCTCACCGCACGTTGTTCCACTTCGGTGATACGTGAGGGCACGCCAATAATACAGCGCGGACGCACAAACGCTCGGCGGTTATGGGATTTGGTAATGAAATATTCGAGCATCCGCTCGGTCATGGCAAAATCAGCGATCACACCTTCTTTGATGGGACGAATCGCGACGATATTGCCGGGTGTGCGACCGACCATCCGCTTGGCTTCCACGCCGACGGCCAACACAGAATTGGTTTGCTTATCAATGGCCACCACCGATGGTTCACTCAAGGTAATACCCTTCCCTCGAACATACACCAACGTCGTGGCCGTACCTAAATCTATGGCGAGATCACTGGAAAACCACCCGAGAATATCACTTAACCCTGCCATGGAGCCCCCATATGGAAAGACTGTGAATCAGAAATTGCCGATTATAGACCCGTGCCTGACGCACTATCGACATATATCGGGAAACGAATTGCAAAAATAAAGGAATAAACGGGAAAAAATTCGTGAACCGTGTTTAATTGAGCAGCCATAGGCTCATCCATGAATCCACGCTCTCAAGGAGACCCTTAATCTTGGGGATGCCGCCCATCCCAAGCGACAGCTCAAGGATCGTCCAAAGGTGGGGAAAACACAACACAGACGGCCCCTTCATAGGCCGGGCACAGGCTAGGCGATCACTGTGTCTATGTCAAGAGTGAAAGGGGAAAAGCTGTACGGATCATGGAAGGACAATTTGTCGTACCCCTAATCCTTTTCTCCGTCGTAAAGAATCTTCCTTGTTCAACCCTTGCTCTCAAGAAGCTGTATGGTATAAGTAGGGAGACGCTTTCATGTATGATTTCTTCCTGGCCTTTTCCTCCTTGACGTAAGAGTACCAGCTGTCGTGTCCAAAAAAGTTCTGCTGATTGTCATCATCCTTGGGCTCATCGCAACGTACCTTGGCCTCGTAGGAAATACACGTTGGGGGGACTCCACCCCGCCTGACATTTCCCTTCAACAGCCTTTTGACTCGGTCGGACCGACGACTCCCCTCGTCATCCGCATCCAAGATACGGAAACCGGCCTTCGAGATATCTCTATTCGAATTATCCACAACTTGGAAACCTTCGTCCTTGCGGATCAGACCTTTCCTTCCGCCGGAGGGCTGTCCGTCGCAGGCGGCCAGGAACACGAGTTTACGTTTGAAAGTATTCCCTATACCGATTCGGATCTCCCGCGACGAAAAGGGCAAGCGCAATTAATCGTCACGGCTCGTGATTATTCCTGGCGCAATCTGTTTGAAGGCAATGGGGAACGTCTTGAGCACACCTTTACCCCGCAATTTACTCCGCCTCGATTGGAACTGCTTTCCCCACCGGCAACCATAGTGCAGGGTGGTTCAGGAGTGGTGCGGTACCGGGTCGTCCCAGAAGTCGCCCATCACGGTGTGAAAATCGGGAATGCCTTTTTCCCAGGCTACCCGGCTCCCGATAACGCCGGCATGTTTGCCTTGGTGGCTTTCCCCTATAATGCCCAGCCCAATACCCCCATCCAGCTCGTCGCTGACGATGGCTTTGGGAACAACGCCCTGTTGGACGTAGATTTTCACATCAAACCCCAATTCTGGCGAACACGCCCTATCAATATTTCAGACAAGTTTATCCAAAAAACGGTTCCTTCCATTCTGGCCCAAACACCGGAACTGACGAGCAAGGGCGATCTGCTTCAAGATTTCCTCCAAGTCAACAGCACCTTGCGCATCATGAACAATCAAACGATTACCAACCTCACCAAACAATCCCGGAAGGAATTGCTTTGGAAAGGGGCCTTTCGGCAACTCTCCGGCTCCCAGGTTCAGGCCTCGTTCGCTGATCACCGCGAATATATGTATAACGGAAAAGTGGTAGATACCCAGGACCATTTAGGCTTTGATCTCGCCGTCACCAAACATTATCCCGTTGAAGCCGCCAATCATGGCATCGTGCTCTTTGCCGGCTACCTGGGAATTTATGGGAATACGGTCATTCTGGATCATGGCTACGGGCTCCTGTCCCTGTATGCACACATGTCTTCTCTTGCCGTGAAGGTTGGGGAGTCGGTGACGATGGGGCAACCCTTGGGCAAGTCAGGCACAACGGGACTCGCAGGCGGGGACCACTTACACTTCAGCCTCATCTTGCATGGCGAACAGGTCAACCCGACCGAATGGTGGGACCCCTTTTGGGTCAAGACACGGATCAAAGATAAACTCGGCCTGCCTTCACTCACTAAAGCCTCCGAAGTCGAGGCTGAACCCGTACCACCCTCAACAGAACATGGCCCTGAACCACCACCTGTCCCGTAATCTTGAAAGACGTGAGAAGTGAGAGGTTAGAAGTCATACACAAAGCGAAACTAATGCGCTCCTCCCCAAACATCACTTGGGGCTTTCACCCGTTTCCAAATACGTTAAAGACTCCTCTATATGGCTAAACGCCCCAAAACGCCCGCTTCAGCATCCAGTGAATCACCCACCACGGTCATTCCTGTTCCTTTAGATGACACCACACGACAACGCTATTTGAACTACGCGTTGTCGGTGATTACGTCTCGCGCCCTTCCCGACATTCGCGACGGCTTAAAACCGGTGCAGAGGCGGATTTTGTTTTCGATGTTTCACAATCACCGACTCACCCCAGATCGCCCACCCATCAAAAGTGCCAAGGTCGTGGGATCGGTCATCGGTGAATGGCATCCGCATGGAGACGTGGCTGTCTACGATGCGATGGCGCGTATGGCCCAACCGTGGTCGCTCCGAGCCACCTTAGTCGATGGCCATGGAAATTTCGGGAGTCAAGACGGAGACCGGCCCGCCGCTTACCGGTATACCGAAGCCCGGTTAACCCCTCTAGCGCTGGAACTGCTCAACGAACTCAATAAAAACACGGTCGATTTTCAACCCAACTACGACGGCAAAGCGGAAGAACCCTTGGTCCTTCCCGCACGATATCCCAATCTCCTGGTGAACGGCGCGACCGGCATTGCCGTGGGCATGGCGACCAATATGCCTCCGCATAATCTGGGCGAAGTCATTGACGCAGCCATTGCGCTCATTGCCAATCGAGACGCCTCGATTGCTGACCTCATGAAATCGCTCAAGGGCCCTGATTTTCCAACGGGAGGCGAAATTCTCAATAGCCGGAATGAAATTCGAGCCATCTATGAAACCGGACAGGGATCGATCCGATTACGAGGGGAATACACTGTCAATACCGACGCACAGGGTAAATCGGACATTCTGATCACCTCCATTCCTTTCGCCGTGGATAAAGCCACCATTGTGGAACGGATTGGGGAGCTCATCCTCACCAAGAAAATTCCCCAATTAGTCGATGTGCGGGATGAATCCACCACGGACGTGCGGATTGCCTTGGAATGCCAAAAAGAGGCGGATCCCCATTTGGCCATGGCGTATCTCTTCAAACACACACCACTGCAAAATAATTTTTCCGTCAACATGACCTGTCTGATCCCGGTGCCAGGCTCTTCCGTCTCGCGTCCCGATTGTCTCAATCTCAAGCAGATGTTGGAGCAGTTTATCGACTTCCGTTTTGCCACGGTCACCCGTCGATTCACCTACGATCTCCAGGTGCTCGAAAAGCGTATTCATATCCTGAACGGGTTCAAGAAGATTTTTGATGCGCTTGATCAGGTCTTACGCATCATCCGCGCCAGTGACGGCAAAGCCGATTCGGCGGCCAAGCTCCAACGGCAATTTGATTTGGACGCACTTCAAACGGAGGCCATCCTCGAAACACCCATTTACAAATTATCCCGCCCGGAAATTCAAAAAATGCTCGATGAGCTCCGGGACAAACTGCGTCAAGCGAAAGATCTCAATACCCTCCTGGCTTCCAAGAAGAAACTATGGGACGTCGTCAAGCAGGAACTCGAAGAAGTGGCGAAAACCTTCGGCGACAAACGTCGAACCAAAATCGGCCGCAAACAAACCGAGGAAGTTGAATTTGATCCCGATGCCTTCCGTGTCAAAGAAGATGCAGTCATCACCATCTCGACCGACGGCTGGATTCGACGCGTGGGAATCATCAAAGACCTCTCCAAAGCCCGCGTGCGAGAAGGCGATCGCGTGATGGCCATTCTTGGAGGAAGCACGCTCGAACCCATCGTCTTCTTTTCCAATTACGGCAGCGCCTATACCATACGAATCGGCGATATTCCTCCTGCCCGGAGCGGATATGGCGATCCCGTGCAAAAGCTCTTTAAATTTAAAGATGGCGAACGCATCATTGGCGGATGGAGTTTTGATCCCCGCATGCGGTTTGGTGCCAGTCAATCGGATGCATCATCTTCAAATGGAGACCAGCTTGCGCTCTTCAACAAAAAGGGCAAACCCCAGACACCCGCATCTCTGGAGGCACTCGCCGTCACGACCAGTGGGATGGGGCTTCGCTTTGATCTGAGTGCCGTTCAAGAACCGTCGACACGACTGGGTCGAAAATTCTGCAAACTGAAAGAGGGAGAAGAAGTCCTGGGCCTGGAGATTATCACCGGCCCACTCAAACAGACGGTGGTCGCGGTCGCCTCAGCCAAAGGACGTGCGCTGTTGTGTAAAGCCGAAGAAGTCGCCCAATTAGCTGGCCCTGGACGTGGCGTGATTGTCATGAAACTTGAGCCCAAAGATACGATCGTCGGGTATACACTCTTATTCAGCAAAAATGATCAATTAGTGTTGGTGAAGGACGGGGGAAGCACACTTCCGGTCTCACTCCGTAAATACCAAGTTGTGGGGCGAGGAGGAAAAGGCCACGCACTCGTCAAGCGTGGACGCCTCACAGGCATGGAAGTCGCCGAACTCACCATCCCAATCTTTCAAACGGAATGATCATCGCAAGAAAGTCATTATGAAAAATTCGCATACAGATTCATCCGCTTCCTACTCCTTAGAGTTACAAGAAGCTGGTCGAATATTTTTCAAATATGGCGCCTCATCTCCAACAATGAAATCAGTTGTAGGGGCAGTTGGAAATGTTCAAAAAAGTCCGTCCAGCAAGGCCGCAGCCTTTTCGACGCGCGGAGCGTACTCTCAGTACGTGAGCACGGCAAAAAGGCGAGAACGCCGCTGGCGGCTTTTTTCAACATTTACAGAAGGATTACGGAATGGCTAAATCATACGGTGCTAGCGACATTGTGGTCTTGGAAGGCATTGAGCCCGTGCGCCGCCGACCCGCCATGTATATCGGAGGCACGGATAAAACAGGCCTCCATCATCTCGTCTGGGAAATTCTCGACAATGCCATTGATGAAGCCATGAATGGCTATGCTTCTCAAATTATTGTGGAATTGGATAAATCACGCGAAGGCCTTCGCGTGACGGATAATGGCCGAGGCATTCCCGTGGATAAGCATCCCACACACAAGAAATCAGCATTAGAAATAATTATGACCACGTTGCATGCCGGGGGAAAATTTGAAACCGGGAGTTACATCCACTCCGGGGGTCTGCATGGCGTGGGAGCCTCAGTCGTGAATGCCCTCTCTCGGCACCTCGAGGTGCAGGTCAAACGAGAGGGGAAGGAATGGGAACAGACCTATCAGGCCGGAATCCCCCAAGGCCCGGTGAAAGCCAAGGGCTCCGCCAAAGGCACCGGAACGTCGGTGTACTTTCGTCCGGATCCTAAAATTTTTGGAAAAACCATTCAGTTCGACCCAGACTTACTACAAGAGAGTTTGGACGCCAAAGCCTATCTGCATAAAGGCCTGAAGCTCACGTTCAAAGATGGAACGACGGGTAAGACGCATCAATTTCATCATGAACAGGGCATTCAGGAGTATTTACAAAAATTGGTGGGAGACCGTGGGAAAAAGCCCACCATTGATTTCGTATTTTACCTGGATCGTCAACTGCCTAAGGACTCGTCGGGCGGCAACGGCGGCACACAGAATCTAGGGCTGGAAGTCGCCCTCCAATGGACCGATGAACCCGCTGAATTTATGAAAAGTTACGTCAACGGCGTCTCCACCCCCAATGGCGGCACACATGAAATGGGATTACGTGGCGGCCTCGTCAAAGCCGTGCGCAATTACATTGAAACCCATAACCTGACACCCAAAGGACTATCACTCCAAGCTGAAGATATTCGAGAAGGCATGGCCGCCGTCCTCAGTGTGCTCGTCCTCCACCCTCAATTCCAAGGACAAACCAAAGAACGCTTAAATAACCCAGAAGTCCAAGCCCAGGTCGACACCATCATACGGCCAGCTCTGGAAAACTACCTCAATGAGAATAAAACCATCGCGGAAACGCTGGTAGGACGGATGGTCTTAGCCGCACGTGCGCGAGAGGCATCGCGAGAAGCTTCGAAAGCCGTCATGCGCAAATCGGCGGTCAGTCATCGCCTGAATCTTCCAGGCAAACTCGCCGATTGCCAAAGCACCGACCCTTCCATCAGTGAGCTCTTTGTCGTCGAGGGAGACTCCGCCGGCGGAACAGCCAAGCAAGGGCGAGATCTCAAAACCCAGGCCATCTTGCCGATCCGAGGTAAAGTGCTGAACACAGAAGAATTAACACTCGGCCGGGTGGTCGAGAACAACGAATTGGCTGATTTAATCAAAGTGCTTGGCTGTGGCATCGGAAAAGATTTCGAAATCAAAAAACTTCGGTATCATAAAATCATTTTGTTGATGGATGCCGATATTGATGGCTATCACATCAGCACGTTGCTGTTGACCTTTTTCTTTCGCCACATGCCGGAACTCATTCGACAAGGCCATGTCTACATTGCCCAACCACCGCTGTATCGCATTGAAATAGGTAAAGAGATTCAGTGGGCCGGCACCGATGAAGAAAAAGACCGCATCATCTCTGCAGCCCGCGCCAACGCCAAGCCCATCATCAGCCGCTTTAAAGGGCTCGGAGAAATGTTCCCACAACAACTCAAAGAGACCACGCTCAGCCGCGCCACTCGACGCCTCCTCAAAGTCGAACTCCTCGACGAACTCAACACCGACCGCACCTTCCATGATTTGATGGGCAAACGCACTGAAGCCCGCTATGAATTTCTCATGGCCAACGCCGGATCTGTGGAGAATTTGGATGTCTGAACGGGTAAGCCAAGTTCTATTCACCTTCCACGAACTTCTCGTTTGATCTCGACATTCGTAACGTCCCTCACAAGCGTCATTCTCCAGAACTCCATGTACCTTTATTCAGGGGTTCGGTAAAAGGGATTGGATATGATGATGCGTAGTTTCTATGGCCATAAAACGGAAAACAAAAGGAGTGAGCCATGAAGCCCAGTCCCCAGAAAATAATAGAAGAAGCGATGAAGCTAGAACCCACAACTCGGGCTTTTGTCGCGGAATCCCTCTTGGAAAGTCTAGATTTTGAGGAAGATTTTTCCCTGTCAGAAGAATGGACGCAGGAGATTCGCCGACGATGCGAAGAAATTGACAGTCGGGAAACCATATTAGTCGATGGTGAGACCGTACTCTCCAATCTCCACAAAAAATACCCTTCATGATACTCCGATGGCAGACGGAAGCTGTCAATGAAGTCGAAGCCGCTGCCTCTTTTTATCAAGATAAACAACCAGGGCTTGAGCAACGGTTCTTAGAAGTTCTGGAAGACGCTCTTCGGCGAATCCAACGGCGCCCCCATACTGTATCAAAAAATCGAGGGAGAAATTTGTAAATGTAAGCTTCCTCGATTTCCTTATGGAATCATTTTTCGAATGAAACCAGAATACATGGAAATTATAGCCGTCATACATTTACGACGTCGGCCTGGATATTGGAAAACACAAGTACGATAAATTAATGTCATGAGCGAAACTTCTGACGCACTAGCAGCCGCTATAGAAACGATGACGACTAAACAGCCTACCAGGAACCACGTCTTGTCCGTCGAACCTCAAAAATCAAAACCAGAAAATTAAATACCAAGAAAGGGTGAGAAGGGAGATGCGCAATGCGGCAATGCAAGACCCGACCCTAGGCCGA
>JAOUQB010000539.1 GCA_029879555.1 Nitrospirota bacterium
GGCGAAAGAAATTCGACTTCATCGGAAACACGGCCTTTCTTCACTTTCCGAAATGGAGCCTCAATAAAGCCGAATTCGTTGATTCGAGCATAGGTAGCGAGCGAGGTAATCAATCCAATATTGGGACCTTCCGGCGTTTCAATTGGACAGATCCGACTGTAGTGGGACGGATGTACATCTCTCACTTCAAAACCAGCCCGCTCACGGGTCAACCCACCAGGGCCCAAGGCAGAGAGTCGGCGCTTATGGGTGATTTCCGCCAGGGGATTCGTTTGGTCCATAAATTGAGATAATTGGCTTCCAGCAAAAAACTCCTTAATCGCGGCCACAATAGGCTTGGCATTGATCAAGTCGTGCGGCAAAACGGTTTCCATATCAAGGAGATTCATGCGCTCCTTAATACTTCGCTCCATTCGCGCCAAACCAATACGAATTTGATTCTCCAAAAGCTCCCCAACAGAACGGACGCGACGATTACCTAAATGGTCAATATCATCCACATCCCCCTTTCCAGCTTTCAAATCCACTAAACATCGCACGACCTCGACGATATCTTGCGCCGATAACGTTCGTTGCTCTAAGGGTAAATCAAGGCTAAAGCGTTTATTCATCTTCAAACGCCCGACCGGGGATAAATCGTATCGCTTGGGATTCAAGAAAAGATTTTCAAATAGCAGCTTCGCAGACTCGATTGAAGGCATTTCACCTGGTCGCAGTCGCTTATAAATTTCAACCCAGGATTCTTCTTTGGAATTAGTGCGCTCAGCCTCCAAGGTATCCAAGATCACCGGGCTAGTCGTTGGACTATCTAAATAAATAACCTTAAAACTTTCCATTCGACCTTCCAGAATCCGCTCTAGAACCGGCGCGGTTAGGCGCTGATTTTTCTCTAGGAGCACTTCCTGGCTCTCTGGATCCACCAGCTCAGTCAAGACAGCCCGACCAATCAAATCTTCCGATCTAATAGGAATCTCCTTGATCCCACCCGATCGCACACGAGCCATGAGGGTTTTATTAATCTTCATGCCTTCTTTGGCTATGACCTCTCCCGTTCCCTTATCAACAAGGTCGACGGGAGCACGCAATCCTGTATGAATGGCCGGATCAAGCTTACGGAGCAACTTCCCACTAGATACCCGAACTTCCTCGACCGGGTAATACATCTTCAGGAGATCATCCGTACTAAAACCAAACCCTTTCAACAAAATCGTCGCAGGCATTTTGCGACGACGATCGATGCGCACATACAAAATATCTCGTGCATCATATTCAAAATCCAGCCATGACCCGCGATACGGAATAATTCTCCCGGAAAACAGCACTTTCCCACTTGAATGGGTACGGCCTTTATCATGGCCAAACGAGGGCCCAGGCGAGCGATGCAACTGACTCACAGCCACCCGCTCCGTTCCATTAACAATAAATGTCCCTCGATCTGTCATTAAAGGCAATTCCCCAACATAGACCTCTTGCTCTCGCACATCTAGCACACGGTTTTTCACCGCTTTATCCTGTTGATCAAACACGACCAACCGAACACGTAATTTGAGCGGAGCGGCAAACGTCATGCCCTGCTCAATACATTCACGAATGTCGTATTTTGGGGTTCCTAACGAATAACTGGAAAACTCCAGAATGGCTGAGTTGTTGTAATCCATGATCGGAAACACACTCTTGAACGCCGCATGCAACCCTTTTTCATCGCGGCGATCCGGCAAGGTTTCCGCTTGCAAGAACTCTTCATAGGAACGACGCTGAACCTCGACTAAATCAGGAATAACAATATGTGTGCGAATTTTCGAAAAACTATGTCGTTGAACACTGCCCTCAAAGGCTGCTTGTGCCATTCACATCTCCTTATGGATTAACAGCTATCCGAAACCGTATGGCGTTCCGAAACTTCCCCAACGAGAGAAACCTACTTCACTTCAACTGTGGCACCCACCTCTTGAAGCTTCTTTTGAATCGCCTCGGCTTCCTCCTTGGAGGCACCCTCCTTCACAGCTTTTGGCACACCCTCTACTAAGTCCTTGGCTTCCTTTAACCCTAAACCCGTAATTTCACGGACAACCTTAATCGCTTGAATCTTTTTGTCCGCAGGGGCCCCGGTCAAAATGACATCAAATTCCGTTTTCTCTTCCGCCGCTGGCGCCGCCGCACCTGGAGCCGCCGCCATAACTCCCACAGGAGCCGCCGCCGTCACCCCAAATCGCTCCTCCAAACCTTTCACCAAATCAGATAATTCCAACACACTCAAGCCCTCTATGGCCTTAATGAAATCTTCCTTCGACATTTTTGTTCCTGCTGCGCTC
>JAOUQB010000540.1 GCA_029879555.1 Nitrospirota bacterium
GCGGGCACGGTGGACACAATGGGTTACGTTCTTTTCTTGATTGCCTTGGGACGGAAAATTTCTCCCGTCTGAAAGTAGGCATTGGCCGACCTCCGGTGCATGAAGATCCCGCGCAGTATGTCTTGTCCCCATTTGCCCCTGATGAATGTGGCCAGCTTGAAGCGGTGATTCCTAAAGCCGTAGATGCCCTTGAATGTTTGATGAGAGAAGGGATTTCGGTGGCGATGAACCGATTTCACTCTCCACCACCACAACCACCAAACATGGAAGAAGGTTAAGCTAAAGCTCAGTCAATATTTTCAATTATTTCAATCAGGTAAAAAGGGTTCGAACCTGTTCAGTGAGGTTTGACAGTATCTTTGGCCCTGTGGTATTTTCGGTCCCCTTTTAGTGGTACAAGGGGACTGGTGTGCCTGTAAACGAGTCAATTATTCATCGAGAAAGGCTGTTATGAAACTCTACGAATCAATATCTATCCTGCGCCCCGTTCAAGTTGAAACAGAAAATGATCGGGTGATTGATAAAATAAAGGAAATTCTCACCCAATCTGGGGCCAATATTTTAAAATTGGACAACAGCGGGAAGAAAAAATTAGCCTACGACATTCAGCATGAACGAAAGGGCACATTCATAACCGTTCAATTCGAAGGGCCCCCAACGGTTGTTGCTGAATTGGAACGCTTCCAACGCATGGAAGATCAAGTCATGAAATTCATGACCGTTATTGTGAATCCCGCTGACTTGGTAGCGGCCGCTACAGCTGAAGCCGAGGGGGAGGAATCCGTGGATGGTGGGATTCAATAAAGTTATTTTGATTGGGAACCTGACGAAAAATCCCGAGCTTCGGTATACCCCGAGTGGGACGCCTGTTGTGAATTTCCCTTTGGCGGTCAATCGGCGGTATCGCCAAGCGGATGACCAAAAAGAAGAAGTATGCTACGTTGATATCGTCGTATTTGGGAGACAAGCCGAGCATTGTGGGCAATATCTTAATAAGGGTGATGGAGCCATCGTTGATGGACGCCTTCAGCAACGGCGTTGGGAAACAGACGATGGGCAAAAACGAAGTAAGCATGAAGTAGTAGCCCAGACCGTGACATTTTTACCAAAAAAGGCATCTTCCGGGAGTTCTGGATCTGCAATGGCTGAAGAGTCATCCTATGATTCAGAGGAGTATTATCCTGATCCCATGCCCTAATTTTAGCTGAGGAGAAGTTTCTGTGGAAAAAGGACGATTATTTCAGCGGAAGAGACTGTGTCGCTTTTGTTTTGAAAAGACCCCCTTGGATTATAAAGATGCCAATCTATTGAGAAATTTTCTGACCGAACGGGGACGGATCATCCCTCGTCGAACCTCTGGAAATTGCCTACGGCATCAACGGCGGCTGACACAAGCCGTGAAGCGGGCTAGGCATATTGCGATTCTTTCTTTTTCAGAAGAGCTACGTTGAGGAATGTAGCCAGGCAAGTGCGCCTGAATCACAAAAAGTATTTTGTGAATTGGACAAGAATTATTCTGGTTGTGACTCATGTCTTTACTCATCAATCTGGTCGACATTCCTTCTGAGGGGCTTCCCATTGACTGTCAAGTGCAGTCTTCTGAAATGGCATTGCCAGCTGACGATGGGGAAATATGTGCTTCACTCCATTGCCAAGGGCAAGTTTTTTCACCAGCCGACAATAGAGCGACATTTCACGGAATATTGACTGGGCGGGTTGTTCGTGAATGCGTTCGTTGTTTAATGAATTATGAAGAGGACCTGTCATTAACTTTGGACGCCGAATTTTGCCACTCGACTCCTTCATCCATTCCCGAGATGCCGAAGAATAGGAAAAAAGGAAGTCGAAAACGTGCTGAGCCAGATGTGCCCATGGATGACGAATTTGAAAATGAAATTGATTCCTATCCCATCTTGGATCATCACATTGACTTGCTTCCTGCGTTACGTGAACATCTCATTCTGGCCACTCCCTTGCAACCGCTGTGTCGTGACAATTGTGCGGGGTTGTGTCAGGTCTGCGGAACCAATTTAAACGAAGGTGTCTGTGTGTGTTGCTCCCCTGTCACGGTTTCGTCCGCCCAAGTTTCGAATGGGCATCATGTATTGAGCCAAAAAACGGTCAAACATTCTTCAAAGTCCCTCTGATCAGGAAGGGCATGAAGGTAAGAAAACAATCATCTCTTAACGATTAAGTTGGAACACAATGGCAAATCCGAAACACAAAATCTCAAAAGCCCGACGCGACAAACGACGGTCACATCTTAAGCTCACGCCACCAAATCTTTCGATTTGCCCAC
>JAOUQB010000071.1 GCA_029879555.1 Nitrospirota bacterium
GATCATGCGCATGCTCAAGCTCCCTGATGAACGCATCAAGATCTTAGTGCAAGGCTTAGCCAAAGCTCGCATCAAAGACTTCACTCAATCCGACCCGTATTTTTCCGTCACAATCGAAACGATCGCTGAAAAACCGGCTGCCATATCTCCGTTAGAACATGAAGCCATTATTCGATCCGCTCGGGAAGCCTTGGAAAAATTACTCAGTTTGGGCAAGGTCATCATGCCTGATGTGTTAACCGTCATCGAAAACTTGGATGACCCTGGTCGTCTCGCCGACATTATCGCGTCCAACTTGGGACTGAAAATTGAATTGACCCAGGAAGTCTTAGAAATTGAAGACCCTCTTGCTCGACTCAAGCGAGTCAATGACCTGTTGAGCAACGAGCTAGAAGTCATGTCGATGCAGCAGAAGATCCAGGCTGAAGCCAAAGGGGAAATGGACAAAACTCAACGCGAATACTTTCTCCGTGAACAACTGAAAGCGATTCAAAAAGAATTGGGCGATTTAGATGATCGCGCGGAAGAAGTCACGGACTTTCGCCATCGCATCCAAGAAGCCAAGATGCCAGAAAAGGTCCTAAAAGAAGCCGAAAAACAACTCAAACGCCTAGAGAAAATGCATCAGGACTCTGCTGAAGCGGGCACCATTCGCACCTATCTAGAATGGCTCGTAGAAGTACCATGGAGCCGGCGATCCACGGACAACTTGGACCTTGGCCAAGCCAGAAAGGTCCTGCATGAAGATCATTATGATTTGGAACGTGTCAAAGAACGGATTTTGGAATATTTAGCCGTCTGTAAACTCAAAGCCAAAATGAAAGGGCCCATTTTATGCTTTGTAGGGCCACCTGGCGTAGGCAAAACATCATTAGGCAAATCTATCGCACGAGCCCTTGGGCGTGAATTTGTCCGTATGAGTTTGGGGGGAACACGCGACGAAGCTGAGATTCGCGGCCATCGTCGCACCTATGTTGGCGCGCTTCCCGGACGGATCATTCAAGGGCTCAAACAGGCTGGCACGATTAATCCGGTGTTTATGCTCGATGAAGTCGATAAAATTGGCATGGACTTTCGAGGTGATCCCTCAGCGGCCTTGCTTGAAGTCCTCGATCCTGAGCAAAATAATGCCTTTGTCGACCATTACCTTGGGGTCCCCGTGGACTTGAGTGCGGTCATGTTTATTACGACGGCCAACTTGACGGATCCCATTCTCTCCGCCCTACGCGATCGAATGGAAATCATTGAAATCCCAGGCTATTCCGAGGAAGAGAAGCATGGCATTGCTCAACGCTATCTCATCCCTCGGCAATTGGAAGAACATGGGATTACCGATCAACATCTCCACCTTACGGACACGTGCCTCACACAAATTATTTCGCAATACACCAAAGAAGCCGGGGTGCGAAATCTGGAGCGAGAGCTGGCTAATGTCATGCGAAAGATTGCTAAACGTATCGCAGAAGGAAGCGTCAAACGGTATCACGTGACACCGAAAAACTTGCATCAATACTTGGGTGTTCCAAAATTCATTCCGGAGCAAGAGCAAGAAAAAGATGAAGTGGGACTTTCCACTGGCCTTGCCTGGACGGAAACCGGCGGGGATGTCTTATATGTGGAGGCCTCCGTCATCAAAGGCAAAGGGCAATTGATGTTAACAGGCCACTTGGGCGAGGTCATGAAGGAATCTGCTCATGCCGCCTTGAGCTATATCCGATCGCAAGCCACACGATTGGGAATTGATGCGAGTCTTTTTCCCAAACAGGATATCCATATCCATGTCCCTGCTGGCGCAATCCCGAAAGATGGTCCATCAGCTGGGATCACGATTGGCACGGCGTTGGCCTCTTGCCTCAGCCAACAACCGGTCAAGCGAGATTTGGCCATGACCGGAGAAATCACGTTGCGAGGACGCGTTCTCCCCATCGGAGGGTTAAAGGAAAAAGTTCTGGCAGCGAAACGAGCTCATATTCAAACCATTATCATTCCCAAACGCAATCAGAAAGACTTAGACGATATCCCGAAGCATCTTCTACGAGGTCTGCAATTTATTTTCGTGGACACCATGATGGAAGTCTTGGAAGCCGCTCTTCGCACAAAAGGCCGGCCCAAACTGAAAACGGCCACACTTTCTACCCGTGCAACCTCAGGCCGTCGGAAAAAAGTGGCCTCTTCTGGCCACGCACGAACACCTGCACCACACAAGGTGACCAAGGCTTCCTGAGCCACCCATTATGTCCCCGAACCGCCAATCGGCGCGCTTGACACATCTTGGGGAATTCCAACTTATTCAATCCATTCCCCGTCAATTGACCACGCAGGGATGTCAACCGACAGTTGGAACAGGGGATGATGCGGCCGTCTTCGCGCCCTCTCCGAAAGAGCAAGTCGTCATCTCAACGGATCTTCTCGTTGAAGAGATACACTTTACGAGAAAAACTGCGACCCTGTTTGATATTGGATATAAAGCGGCGGCCGCCAATCTCAGTGACCTCGCGGCCATGGGGGCCACCCCAACGGGAATTTTTGTGGCCATCGCCTTACCTCCCTCCCTCACGCACCACGATTGGCAGGAATTTTATCGTGGCCTCGCTACCCCTTGTCGTCCCCTTAAAGTGCGGTTGCTCGGAGGGGATACCTCTTCTTCCCCCAACTCATTGTTTATTGCGATCACTATTATCGGACAGGTCCATCCAAAGCATATTCTCACACGGGAAGGTGCCAAGGTTGGTGACCTCATTTATGTGAGCGGCACACTTGGCGACTCAGCCGCAGGGCTTACGTACTTAAAGAAATACAACCATCCGCCTCAACCCTCAACCCTCTCCAAAGCTATGTCCTTTTTGGTACAACGTCATCTGAAGCCCACGCCCAAAATTTCGCTCGGCCAACTTCTGGCATCTCAGCCCTATGCCTCCTCGGCCATGGATCTTTCAGATGGATTATCTGGGGACTTAGCTCATCTTTGTCGACAAAGTCGAGTGGGCGCCTTAATTCTTAGCAACCACATTCCTATGTCTGAACAACTGCAACGTTATGCTAAACGAGTTCGCACGAACCCCCTAGACTGGAGCCTTCATGGAGGGGAAGATTACGAATTGTTGTTCACCATTCCTCCCCAATCTCAACGTGCATTCCAAAAAATGGCCAAAAAACGACGAATTCCAGTCACGCAAATCGGGACCATTCAACCCAAGCGATTCGGCATCCGAATAGAATACGATGAGCAGAGGCATGAGAAGTTGGCACCCAAAAGCTATGAACATTTTTCACCATAACCTCCAAAAGTCGGGATCCTCATGGTAAGCATGGAGTCCCTTCGTCAGCGCCTGGCAGAAGTCCTCCATCTTCAAGAAACCCCTCATCGAACTGCGCTGGCTTTCGCCACCGGCGTTTTTATTGCCTTTGCGCCGCACTATTTATTTCATACGGCCAGTGCGGCCTTTTGCGGTTGGCTGTTTCGGTTAAACTACGTGGCAATCTTTCTTGGATCATTCATCAATAACCCCTGGACTCTCATCCCGATCCTCGCTGCCAGTCTCTATACTGGAATTTTTGTGATGGGAGACTCATCTCAACCAACCATTGCATGGAACGAACTCACCATGGACAATCTCTTTGACATGCTATCACCCTATATCATCCCCTTTTTCGTGGGCGCCTGCACACTCGCGGTCATTGGATCGCTGATCGCCTATCCACTGATGCGCTGGATGATTACACGATACCGAAGGATGACACATCACCCATCATCCGGAACACATTGATACAATCTCCGCTCAATGGCCATGGCTAAGACCGTAGACTAATTTCTATGCCCTCGACTGATCCATCCTCCTCTCCCTTTGATGGGGTTGCCCTTCTGGCCGATCCCATTCACGGCTATATTTCCCTCACGGTCCCCTTCCCTCATGCCACGACCGCTGAACAAACAGAAAAAGATCTCATCGATTCTCCCTGGGTACAACGACTTCGCTACATCCTCCAACTTCAAAGTGCCCATTGGGTCTATCCTGGGGCCGAACATACCCGGTTTCAGCATTCGTTAGGGACGATGCATTTAGCGGGACGCTTTATGACCAAACTCTACCCCTCGCTGCGTCAAATGATTCCAGACCTCCCATCTCTACCCTTCCTTGAAGAATTTATCCGAATCACCGCGCTTCTTCATGACATCGGACATGGACCCTTTTGTCATTTCTTCGATCATCACTTTCTCCATCAGTACCATCTCACGCACGAAATTTTGGGGCAACACATCATTCGCGAGCACCTCGCCCCCATCATCAAGAACATCCAACGCAGCCCCTCAGGACCCTTCTCCCCAGGAGAACGGCTCAATCCCGACCACATGGCGTTTCTTATCCTCAAAGACCCTCACCAGCCGACTAAAGGATTACCGCCATGGGTTACCGCACTCCGTCCGCTCTTGGGTGGAATTTTCACCCCGGATAATTGTGACTATGTTCTCAGAGATTCGTATATGTGCGGCGTGGCCGTTGGCCCGGTTGATATCGAACGGCTCTTGCATTACACATTTTTTTCATCTCACGGCCTGACGATTCATCAATCAGGGTTACCCGCACTCCAAATGTTTCTCCATGCTCGGCTCTATCTGTATGCCAATGTGTATTATCATCGCACCACCCGGGCAATCGATATTCATCTCCAAGAAATTTTCCAGCCCACAATGGAACTTCTCTTTCCTCACAATCCTCTCAAGTCCTTATCTCGGTATCTCCATTTAACGGATTGGCACCTCATCGAAACCGTTCGATCGTGGCCAAAGTCGCGTTCATTGAAAAAGCGTCAACTCGGGGACGAATGGGCCAAGATTTTAGGCAGACATGTCAAATGGAAGACGGCCTTCAGCCTTCTCTTGCCAATTCCACAGGGATCATCATCCTTTCAACCAAAGATCTTTTTATCGCGAATACGTCAAGCCCTTCCGAAAAAATACCGGCGCGCAGTGATTCGAGTCGACTTCGCCCACAAAGACCCGAGACCCATCAACCTGCTAAACATGGGAGGATTTCAAATTTTTGTATGGAATCCCGCAACAGGCCGAGTGGAAAAGGAAAGCTTGAAGACCTATTTGCACCATTTACCAGCACGAATGATCACGTTACGAGTCTTCAGTCAAGACCATTCCCTGGATGAAATACTAGGAGACGCCGCAGAAAAAACCTTGCAAGCGCATTGGCCAAAATTATTAAATCCCTCCTAAAGAATACCTAAGCTGTCACGGAGGGCTTTAGAAACGTGGTGAGGGAGAGCGAGATCCGATTCGAAGGGCATGAAGATCTTTCACCAAGGTCAACTGGAGACGAATAGCACGGAGAGTGGGCCTGGAAGAATTCTTTTCTGCATCTTCGCAACTCACACAGTATCCCACCAGATCGGACCTGAGTTCTTCAAGACTACGAGAAACCAATGGATTTGAAGACGTATTGAGATAGTGAACCCTGTTAATTTTTCCGCCTTGCACAGACAAAAGCGCCTGCACAATCTCCCTATTGGCTGGCAAATATCCCTCAACCGGCAAGGTTTCTGTAATGGGCGGGTTCCATTTCAATTGAATCCACTCGTGTAATGGACCCAGGACCTCTCGCTCTTCAAGGATGGGGGAACGACCCTCTTCATCCCCTTCTCCATCTGTGATAATAGGCTCGAGAATAAGAGCCCGCTTTTCATCAGGAATCGGCTCAAGCACCACATCAAACGTCACATGTGACTCCCCTCGCTCAACCCATGACACAGGAAATTCTGCAACCCCACGCACAAATGACTCAGGCCACAAAGGCAATCGTATTTCGTCAGGACCAGGATTTTGAAGAATCGCTCCCGTCTGCCAGTTCCACTTCGAAAAAACGGCGAGCAACTCTCCTTGCTCGTTGAGAGCCCGGACGTAAATTCTATGAGGCTGACGAACCTGTTCAAGAAATAATTGACCAACTCCCGTCAAATCCCTCGAGTCCCTTACCAATCCATGCGATTCGACGTGAATCATCGAGATCACGTCCTTCCCTTTCACGGTCTTCAAACCAGCTGCCATGGCATTCGAATGCATAAACAGCGCAATTGGTAACCGAAGTAGCGGCGTAGGGAAGGGCGAACTATCAGAACCTTGCCCAAGATCATACGTGGGTTGCCCCATTTCAACAGACCACCCTCCACGCCAAAAAGCTTTGGCTGCTTGATAGGCTTGAAGGCGTCGTTGGGTTACTCGTTCAAGCGACAACTGAAGATCAAGCTCATGCACCGAATGCTCGCCAAACGACCCCAATGGCTGGGCAAGAGAACCATCCTCTCTTTCCACAGCGTCTCCTGTTCCAAGCTTGAAGCGACCTTCTTCCAATTCACCAGAATTGTCCCTTCGGCGTAAATCAGGTGAAGATTCAAAGGCTTGAAGGATTTGTATAACGAGATCCTGCTCCAAACGTGGAATATCTGCCTCAGGCCCTTGAGCTCTCATCGTCCTCACGACCACCCCCGTTTCAACATCGACGATTTGCACGTTGACAGTCAGGAGATCATTCTGATGATAGACCCCACCCCGCACCAAATACCGCACACCTTGAATGTGGCCAAGAGAGATCGGGGCAACAGTGGGAGAAAATCCTTGCTGTTGAAGCCACTGTTCACGAAGAACGGCGCCTAAAGCGTCACGCGAAACAATAGAGATAGAGGGCCAGGCCGCTAAATCATGGGTCAACATTTCTGACAAACTTCGACCTAACCAGTGCAACTTTGGGTTGGGATTCAAGTTATCGAAGGGAAGGATGCCCAGCGTAAAGGGTCGTTTGAGAGGACGAGTATCCGAAGATTCAACAGAAATGGAAGGAAATACATCGGGGTCGGATTGCCTTGAGCCAGACGTGGTTGCCTGACATCCGCACAACCCTATCACACACAACCCAATGAACCAGATCAAATTTCTGGTATTACCCAATGGCCGAATCAGCGGGGTGCTTATGTCGAAGACGCTGAAGAGTGGCTTCAGACCGAAGAACATGCCGAATAATGGCTTCACGATCATCTGGCGCTATTTGTGTAAACTCAGCAGCAATCTCAAATCCCACAGTGTCCCCTTGCTGGGCCGATTCAATTCGGATGATCTTTCCGACAACTTGCATTGGAATAAACGGACGCAAGATCAACCGCAACACTAAGAAGGAATCTACTGGGAATTCTTGCTCTGAAAAAAACCGTATGCCAGATCCACTAAGATTGACCTTGGCTAATTCCGGAATAGCTTGATTCAAATTTTTATCTTTTCCTAGTGTCCGAAGAATGGAGGTGAGCATCCAATCAATACGGGTCACCATTTGCAATAACAGGGGGTCACGAATCGTTAAATCATTCTCATCAACCATCGCCTTGACAAGATCCGGTGACACCGCCAACTCTTCCCATTGCCATTGACTAAATGCGGCCGCATCAAGCTCAACCGGTTCATAGGAAAACGCGACAGGCAGTTCAATCCAGAGACAAATAGGCACATCCGCACGACAGGCCTGACGACGATCTTCAGAAGCTATGACTCCATTATCCATATTAGGTCACCTTTATGCCTTGACAGAACATGACCCCCACTACATCCATGCGTCTACATAAGACGGATAGGGGTGTACCCAGTGCAATCATTTGGACTCGGTCTTCCCTTGCAGTGTCCGGATCTCGCCCAGAAGATCACGGGCTTGTTCTGCCGCTCCATGAATTTTTTCCAACTGCGACTTGAGTTGGATATCTTCACAACGACGGAGGGCTAATTCTGAAAACACCACAATTGGCAACAGTTTATTTGACAGTGAATGCAAGAGAGTTCCGATGGAAGCCAATTCACTGGGATCGGAAGAAACGGGGAGGTCTGCAGCAGACGCCTGAGGAATTGTCATCGTGATCCTAAGTGAGGAATACCATTCATAAAAAATAATTTGGAACCTTCACTCATATTTCATCTCCATGCATGAATAACTTTCGCAATTTTTGTACCTAACGCATCAACACAAAAATTATCATAAAACCCTCAACAAACGTGCTGTGTTTAGATGAAATAATGGATTACGGCTGTCTCTTGCCCTGACAGCCAGGTATGGATTCGTCAATTCTTTGACAGAATCAGTCTTAAGGTTGGGATCAATAACTGGAGATTGTCCGAGGAGGAAAGAGAGAATCGAAAGTCGCACAGACAGTTTTTAGAAAAATTTAAAAAAAACTAAAAAAGTCAGATGCTCAAGCGATGCAGAGCATGGTCCGGTTGAAGAGGAGCCCATTGGCGTTTCAACCCCTCAAGACTACGGCGATGCTGTTGAGCTTCTCTAAGCTCGTGCTGCACGAGCATCTTCACATCTTGAATACGGGCCATGATCCATTGATCATATGGCATAAGTTTTCTTGAAACTTCATGGGAAACCGAATGTCGATCAGCAACGTTGGCACGACGGTCATAGAGCTGAGCGACCGAGTCCCACCTGCCTTGTGTCGCAGCTTCCATAGCCAACCAGGTTAAGTGTTCAACGCTATTTTCATCTTGAGTGGCGAGGCTCATTCGGTTACATCCCCACCGCTTGTGCTTGATCGCCTCGTAAAGCCAATTCCTGCCAGGCTTGCCGAATTTCACTCATACACCGAATAGGAGACTCCAAACGACTTGGTTCATTTTTAAGATTGGCTTGGGTCAATTCATATTGAATATATTCATAAAGGCGGCGTAAATCCTTGGCCACAACCCCACCGTCTTCCATATTTAAAGAGGCTGACAACTCCCCCACCACCCTCAGTGCCCGATCGAGAAAACGTGCCTTATCATGAAAATTAAGAGCCACCATACCTTCCTGGGCTAACTTCATTGAGGAAATGGCGCCATCATAGAGGAGAACGACGACTTGGACCGAAGAGGCTGTGGAAATCTGCGTTGTGGCATAGGCATGTGCACCGACCATCATTTCCTGATCCCTTCCTTAGGATTTCATTATCTGGAGTTCGAAATTTGTGGTGTCAAGGACGCAAGA
>JAOUQB010000541.1 GCA_029879555.1 Nitrospirota bacterium
GAGTAGAAAGCCCCTAGAGGACCAACTTACCCTTTCGCAGCGGCTTTGAAATGTTTTCTGTGAGGGTACCAAGATCTTTTCTCATCTATAAATAGACTTGCCTAGCAAAGAAGGAAGTCAGTCGTTCGTAAGGCCTTAACCGTCCCCCTGCGCTTCAACAGCAGGTCCGTACAGTATTTTTAGTCCAAACCATGAAAGCTCATCTACCTGAGTGTCTTGTGCAGCCTCAGACAACCACCCCACACATTGTTCTCCCCAATGGCCCTTCAAAACCTAGCGTATTCGATTAGCAGGCGCCCGCTTTTCGAGACAACTTGGGCTTTGATGATTCTTGCGTGACGGGCAATACATTCTCTAAATTTTTTCTCGGTATAATTTGAAAAGATGTCTTCGCGCAACCTAAGAAGAGTGTGGACCATGGGGTCTTCCTTTGGCACGAACTCAATGACACCTCTTGGCGCAAGCCCCATAATCCAATCTAGCGCCTGGTCAAGAGGCACATTTCGTGCGATGGCCAGATGATGAACGAATGCCAAGGCCAGCACGCCATCCGCTTTGGCTCGGCTCTGTAGACCTCCGCGTTCGCGTTCCATCCATCCTTGATTGGGAGTCGGGTTCAGGGCATCCATGTATACAGCCTGGAAGGGAAGATTCTCCGTTTGCGCTCGAGTAAACGCGGCCTCTAAGGCTCCGTGATCAGCATCGAATCCCACAACATATTCTGCTCCCGAGTCCAAAGCGGTTGCAGAGAAGTCCCCGCTATTACATCCTAAATCCCATAACAGTCGTGGCTTCGTTTCACGAGAAAATTCCCTGACAAATGCTTTCTTCAACGCCGTTTCTTCGGAAGAATAATTATGTACATTCGTATAATCTTGCCACACAGTTTTCTCATTACAAGCCGGTTCAAGCTGACTGACCCATTTCTGCAACTTTGTGAGCATTCGCTGAAAGGATAGGAGCGAGAAAGGCGCGGCTCCCAAGGTATCTTTCTTCAGCGCAAGCGCATTCTTCTGTGACGCCTTTTGAAATTTGGCTTGCAACACAACATGCATGAATAAATTTCCACGAAAAATATCGCGCCACCTCACAAGACGGGCAAGATCATTGACTCCAATCCCCTCTTGTGCGCCTCGATACCAGGCATTGTACGACACACCCCAATATGCCTGGAGGAGTAATGGATTCAAAAATTGTTCACAAAATTGTCGATGGCCTGCCCACACTTCGCCATTTTTATAGGGACGAAACGACAGGTGATCTATGAAAATCGGCTTGGCCCCTTGAAATTGAATATTGTAGGCGGAGGCATCGGAAAGGGTCATCCCTTGAGCCAATGCTGTTAAGTGAATATCTAAATGCAAGAGGGCTGCGGATTTTAGTGCAGAAAATGTCCATTCATAAGGATAGGAAATGAAGGGAAGTTTGGGAATTTCAAGAACATGGGTTATTTCTAGTTCCGTGGCTTGCAGGAACTCCCGATCAGAATTAATCAGCTTCGCCGGCAAGACAGACTGGCGTTCTGCAAGTTTCTCAAGAAGGCCAGAGGCCCAGACCTGGTCAAACTCTTGAATAAAACACTCATTGACCGTTCTGAATATCCGGTTGTCACCTTCATACACGCAGCCAGCAGGGTCCCGGAAAGATCCAGGGACACGTTGCAAATCATTGATCATTCACAACCAACTAATCTTTATAAGGGTTAGGGCAATTTTTCCCGACTAAAGAAATTTTTCACTTTTTCCCAATACAGCTTCACCACCACAACAGCACCAGCGACCCCTCCTAACAATAATTGAAGAACCATACTTCCCGTACCAGGGTCTAAATAGGCCCAAGCCTCGTTGAAAGAAGTAAATGTCATCCAAAAGACGAAACAAAAGAATATTCCATTGGAGAAACGCATGTTCTATCCTCCCAAATATTAATTTTCAGATATGGTTCTATCCTTCCGGCTACGAATATCAAGGGCCATTCAACATGTTCATTTCCACTTGCTTGAAAAATGAACTAGTTTTAACCCCAATATCAATGACTGGCATGGATTACACTTTGTCTCTTCGGTAATTTTCAATACAAAGTTGACAATATGGCATAAATTGAAGGAGATCCTCCTAACCTCTTCCTGAACTTTGGACTCAAAGCCCAATCACAAAAATGCCCAGAATCAAATATCCCGTAAAACTGAATTCTCCGATGATTCATCTGACAAAAAGAAACAGCAATAAGGCTTGTTCCATAACACCAGCAACCTTGTACAAGTAAAAAATACCTCGAAT
>JAOUQB010000542.1 GCA_029879555.1 Nitrospirota bacterium
TACCACGGGGATTACATCATATAAAGCGTTGCCCCCCGCAGCCAAGCGGTATTTAGCGAGAGTCGAAGAACTTGCCGCTTGTCCTATCGATATGATTTCGACTGGCTCTAAGCGTGAGGAGACGATTGTGGTTCGCAACCCTCTTCTCCGGTCAAAAAAACGTCTTCGATGATGCTCGTTGTAAATTTCTTCAGACAATGGGCTTGGTTGTTTGACAACGCCCAAGTCCGTTGTTAGCATCGCCGATCGGTGAGCCGCTAGCTCAGTTGGTAGAGCATCGCCCTTTTAAGGCGAGGGTCGTGCGTTCGAGCCGCACGCGGCTCACCAGAATATCCCCCACCATATATACCCTGTCTCTTTTTTACTTGCATTTGAGGCCAGGGTTGAATCATTCCTTTCGATATCCCTCAATGAAAGTTTTCCCGTGCTTTGAAGTGCAAATTTGGGTTGAACGGCTACGCTGGCGTTTCTTCTATTGTGATTGGGCGAGCCGAGCCAGGTTGGCATTTGTTTGCGAGAGGACGACAGAAAATACGGCAAAGTCCGTATCGGTTAATGCTGTTTCGCTTGTCCCTTTATCAGTCAAAATGAGTCCTATGGGTTTATTAGGAGCATAGAGGGAACCGGCGAAGCCTGGATGGTTGCCCCAAAGCTGAAGGAACTCTTCCGGGATTTCCCGTACAGTGTTTTCCTTTTCTAAGGATAGGAATTGCAAGGTTTGGTATTGATGCAGGAGGCGGTACCAAAAATTCCCCTTATTGAGAGGGCAATGAAATGTGGCCTGTAGTCCGTCTCCGCCTTCTCCATACCCAATTTTTGCTTCGAGTTTTTCCTTTCCCGGAACGATGAACGCCAGCAACACTCGTTTGAATCCATATGACGCATAGAGTGTTTTTGTCGCAAAGGAGAGTAGCTTAGATGGCTCCGGAATCTTTAGCACGGCCAGGGTGTATTCCAGTAAATGATTTTCCACGTTCGCCGCGTTGGGCGAAAGAGGTTGGTCCTGCAGGGGTTCTTGTTGGTCTTCTTCTTGCTCAGGTGTGTGACCGGGATCAAGAGCCAGTTGAATGGCTAGGGTAAGTTTTTGTAATTCCGGATATTGATGTGGCGTCTCAGTGGGATGTGTCACCGGAAGTAGGTGTTGAGGCTCAATGCTAATGGCTGAAGCAATTTCTGAAGCTTGCATAAAGGCGTTAGTGACTGCCTGTTGCAATTGAGCTAAGGAGAGTGAAAAGGGCGAGAGAAAACGTTGGGTGAGCATGTGGAAGACCTCTTCTTGACCTTTTCCCGAGGGGTTCAGAAGGGAGTAGCTCAGTTCATTGGCGGCTCGAACAATTCCTTCCATGATTTGTTGATCATTGTCAGGACGAGTTTTTGGCCAAACAGGTTTTTTCTCTAAAAGGCGAATGAGATGGTTGGGTAAATGCCAGTGTTTGGCCATGGTCGCGGCAATCGTCTGTAAGGGGCGTCCGAGTAGCGCTAGCTCGGCCTTGAGGACTTGAGTGGGATCTGAGAGTCGGAGTGTTTCTAATTGTTCAGCGACTTCCGGTCGACAGAGGGCTACAATGAAATCACCCAGGGAGTAGAGCATCGCATTCGTGAATAAAAATCCTGGCTCTGGATAATGGAGCGCTTTCCCAAGTTCTTGGGCCTGTGTTCCAGCCACAAGGGCTCGGGCGAGGAGGTGTTTGAGGCAGGAGGTTTTGGCACCAAATTTATGCGCTTGCTCAATGAGTTGGGCGGCCACGACCATGGATTGGATGACGTCAAATCCAATAAGGGTGACGGCTTGGGTTGGGGTTTTTATGGGGACACGGCTATAAAAGGCCGGACTGTTGGCGATTTTGACGATGTTGGCCATCATGCCTTGGTCTCGTTTGATAATGTCTCCAATGTCGCTCGCACTGGAGTCTTTATCCTGAGTGAGATTGAGGACTTGGATGCAGCTTTGCTGAAGGATGGGAAGGGTTTCAGGGGCGTCTTCAAGAAGACTGTCTAAAAATGAGGAACCGCTTGTTTCATGGCAGGGCATGGGTTAATTTGTCGAGTGTGCTTATTTTGAGAAAAAACCTTACTCAGGGTGTTGGATCTCAGACTCATTCTCGGTAAAATTTCCTATGAGATTAAGCAAATGGTTTTCAGGGATGGGAATCCTTCTTATTCTTCTTCAATTGATGTGAGGGTGATATGAGAAATCGAATTTCATGCTCTGCTCAAGAACTCGGACAATTGGATCCTGATATGGTGGAATCTGTGGTTGGGGGACAGGTCTTTAAGA
>JAOUQB010000543.1 GCA_029879555.1 Nitrospirota bacterium
CAAGGAAGAATGGGGGTCAAGTCGCTTGCTTTATGATAGACATCCATTGAGGATGTGAGGATAACGTAAAACCCTGGTCTCCTCACTGTGATCCATCCTGCATGATGGCTCTGCAGAGAAATGTTGTCCTGCCCTCTGGGCGAAAATAATCGGTTTAACCGAAAAGCGGAAATTGCGTGAAAAAGCTGCGCAAGCCATAGATGGGAGCAGAGGGAATAGGAAAATTGAGTGATTCAGAGCCTCGGTAGGATTCATCTGGAAAGGAGGGAAAGGCCAGACAAGACTTAGGCCCATCATGGGCACAACTCCAAAAAGGACTAAGCCGACTCAGAAGCCTTAGGCAAAAAGATCTCCACACCTTGGAGCGAAAAAGACGTGAAATCTCGGACATTGAACGTTAAGAGCGCAGAGCTCTTTGCCTTTTGAGCACACAAAGCAATGACCCAGTCATACGTTCTTCCTCCACTGACGTCATTACCGGGAGCTTCAAGTACGAGACGTCGGTAATCGTTCTTATCGAGCGCAATACATGCATATTCATTGATGAAATTGCCTTCAATGAGATTTTTTGCATCTTGGGAAGAGAGTCGATGCGGGGATGGAAGACGAGTTAATACCGCGTAGGTTTCGACAAGTGTTGGAGCCGCCACCATCATGGTTTCTCTACGCCCCAGACGTCGCTCAATTTCCTCGATAGCCGCTACATGATGTTCATGCCAGGAACAGACAGCAGCCACCATGACACTGGAATCCAATAGAAAGGTTGGCATACGTCACTCAGACAAGCCGGATCGACCGTGGCGTACTTGCTGACGAGTTTGCTTGACAGTTTCGTTGGTGAGAGATGTTATCGGCTTCTCAGGAACAGCGACCAGAAACCGTCCTTGTTTGGTGAGTTTGACCGGTAAGGAGGCTGGCTCAATTTCGACAACCCCTTCTCGCCACCGTATTTCCAGAGGGACGCCGGGTTCTAGTCCGGAAACTTTACGAATGGCCTTGGGGATGACAAGACGACCCGAGACATCAATGGTAGATTTCATGGCATAATTTTACCATAAAATCTCCCGAAAGCAATCTAGCCGTTTGTTCCACTAGAAAATGACTTTGATGTACGACTTCATTATTCATTATTCCCATCAGCATTGGACACGGGAAGCGTGGCCCCACAGAATCCAAGAAGATGGACAAGGAATGGAGGAGCAACCCCTCTTTATAAGTGAAAGCGAACAACTGCAGAAAATTTCTAAGGCTTACTACGCGTTTAATGCGGCCTGTGAATTTGGCAGTAACCCTTGAATGGGCCCAAAGGAAAAATCTTGGAGAAGTTGGATGAGGCGACCTTGGACTTTGCCTAAATTGAGATAGTGGCGAAATTGGGATAGATATGATCCACTCATTCTGGGCTGCCCAGGATCGAGCTCCCAAGGATGCAGGTACATGACAAGCGGTTGTCCTTGTGCTTCAACCCGCTGCAAGAGTTTTTTGAGGAGCGAATAGGGGAATAATCGAAAATACCCACCCCCGGCGATAGGGATTTTCATACCAGCGAATGCGCAAGTTGACGGAGGCACTTCGACAATAGATCCAGAAGGGGTTTTCAAAATATGGATGGAAGGATTGGCCCCAGGAATCCCATAATAATCATGCACAATAGGAACAATGCTGGAATCGTAGCGATACCCCTCCTCAACTAAGATTGGCAACGCCCACTCAGTTTCCTTGGTAATCGAAAAGGTGGGCGCGCGATATCCGAGAACAGGCGTTCCGCCAATGTCTTCCAGGATTTTTTTCGCACGACTCACGTCTTCTCGAAAGACCTGCTGATTTTGAACGGTGATTAACTCATGACCATAGCCATGGGACGCTAATTCGTGTCCCCCCTCTACAATACGCCTGACTAAGGCTTTGTTCCGTTCGGCCACCCACCCTAGGACAAACATGGTGGCTTTAATACCCCGCTGATCAAGCACATCCAAAATCACGTGGGTATTTCGTTCAACCCGACTTTCTTGTGTGCTCCAATGACGACGTCGAGCAGCACTATCAAATGCAGCAACCTGAAAATGCTCTTCGATGTCAAAACTAATGGCATTCACCATAGGAAACTCTATTAGCCAAAAAGAGAAGTTATCGAGCTCCGCTGCCTTGCAGCACCACTCGAATGGTGCGAAACAGAATTTTCAGATCTAACCACAAGGATAAATTTTTTACATAATAGAGATCGTATTGCAGTTTTACGTGCGAATCCTCTAAGGATGCAGCATATTGGAAACAC
>JAOUQB010000544.1 GCA_029879555.1 Nitrospirota bacterium
CTAACTGCGCCGACAACACCAGAGGAATATCTAAGATTCGATCAAGATTGGAATCTTGAGAACCAAGAGAAGCCGAAGGAGACACCGATGGTGAAGGCTGACTGGAAGGCTGCATTGAGGTTTCCCTTGAACCAGCCGGCTTCGCGGCAGCTTCTTGTGCCAGGGCTTCCATCATTTCTTTTTCAGCATCGAAAGTATCCAGATCTACGCTCTCATCTTCACTCATACGTCTTCTCCATCTTTCCCAAGGTTGTTGATGGCCCCTATCGCCCTCATTCCATACCTATTATTCCGGTATCACTAAGATCTCTTGTATTTGGAACGACTGCATGCCTTTTGTGGTTCCCGGAAATCCCGAAAATTTCGGAACCCCTTCCACCGTGGCAACTAACGGTTGCGTGGTGGATTGGTTCAAGGTGATGACATGGCCAGGCGCGAAATGCATAAATTCATCAACCGACAATTCGGCTTCCCCCAACTTCACCGAGATATTGATTGGAGCATCTTTAATTCTGTTGGAAAACCGCTTCACCCACCCATGGTCTACCTCGTAAAAATCACTTTGGAAACTGACTTGCAACCGTTCTCGAATCGGTTCCAACATGGCATACGGCAGACACAAATGCAGATCGCCCACCGAATTACCGAGTTCAATCCCGAGCGTCACGACAATCACGACATCCGCCGGCAACACAATGGACGCGAGCTGAGGGTTCATCTCAGCTCGTACCGCTTTAATCTCCACCTTTTGCACCGGCTCCCAAGCCTTTTGTAAATCTTTCAAGCCCATGGCCATGACCTTTCGCATCACCCGCTGTTCAATCAGCGTAAAGTCCTGGCCTTCCGGTTTGACATGTGTTTGTCCGGCCCCACCGAAGAAGTGGTCAACCAAAAGATAGACCGTGGCGGCATCGGTCGCGACCATGGCTGTGCCTCGAAGCGGCTCCATTGAAATAATTTGGAGATAGGCCGGAACGGGCAGGCGTTTGGTGAATTCCCCAAACTTCAAGACGGATTGATTGGTGATGGTCACCTCAACGGTTTTGCGAAGAATGTCACTCAAGGCCAGACGGAAGAGACGTGAAAATTGCTGATGGATGACATCCAGAGTCGGCATACGACCCCGGATCACCCATTCTTGATTTCCTAGGTCATAGGGCACCGGGCCATCAACGGGTTCCTCAGACTCGGGTGCCTCCGTTTCAACATCCCCATCGGTCACTCCCCTGAGGAGCGCATCCACTTCATCCTGGCTTAATATTTTTTCCATAGACTTACGTCAGTAAGGAGTGAGGTGTCTGGAGTAAGTGGCCATACGCGGCAACAGGACTCATTATTCTTTCTCCCCCGTTTTACCCCTCACGCCTTACCCCTTACCCCTTACTTCCCACGTGTGTTATTGAATAATAAAGTCGGTGAAGAACACATTCGAAATTTTCCCTTTCGTCATGACGCCATTGACTCGCGTCATGATCTCTTCACGAATTCTCCGTTTCCCGTTCACCGTTCGTAAGATTTGTGATTCCTTGCTACTTAACAACACCAGTAAGGCATCACGAATGGCTGGAACTTTATTCGGATAATCCGTTTTCTCCTCCGGTCGATCCAACTCTAATTTGATACTGACTTTGAGGAATCGAAGCTCGTCACGATCCGCCAAATTCAAGAGGAATGGCTCTAATTCGACCACCGGGCCTGCTTCATCAGCATGTTCTCCCCCAGACTCGTCTCCATGATCATTTTTTGCATGTTTTTCACCTTCTTCCTTTTGCCCACCCATAAAAAACCAGGCGGCCCCTCCACCGCCTCCCAGAAGGAGGACTCCCACCAGTCCTAACACCATCATTTTTTTCCCTGATCCCCCTTTTGCCGGTGCCCCTTCTGCGGCAGTTTCTTCAGCCATACTGTAACCTCACATGCTAAAAATTTTTTTGGGCCTACATTTCCACTTCCAAAGTGAGCAACCTCTATGCCACCCCGAGCATTTGAGCTCCTGCTGCCGCTCTCTCAAAAAAGATCAGCAGAAACAAAGCCATCGGTCTGATACATTTCATTGTTCCATCAAATCCGCCGACCTCATGAGGAACCCATTTCGTCATTTTCCTGGCATAACGATGGATCATTTGACGCTGTGAAAAATCTGCCTAATTGAAATACGAGGGAAAAACTCGGAGAAATTTCTTTGGTATGGAGTAAGTAGTGAGGAGTCAGGAGTAACACACAGGGGCTGTTGAAAAAAGCCGCCAGCGGTGTTCCCTGCCTTCGCCGTAGC
>JAOUQB010000072.1 GCA_029879555.1 Nitrospirota bacterium
TAATATGTGTTGATATTTTTCGAAATCGTCGTTGGAGATCATAGAAGTACCAGGTTCGTACCAGCGTGAGGACTCCAATGACCAACGCACTTAAGGCAATTAATTTCGTCAACCATTCCATATACACGATTGTTATTCCTTGCCGTTCCCAGGTGACTGCAGTTTTTTTGAATTTATGGAATCGACCAAGGTTCGCAGTTCTGTTGCCGCAATTTCACGCCCGCCCAAGCCGAGTGCTAAGGCAAAGGCAATGGCTAGGGCCCCTAAGGTCAATCCAAACGCCAGATTCACAATGTCATCGGCTAAGCCCATTTGTCTTAATGCCATGGCTATCGTTAACACGATGATGGCGATCCGTGCTCCCATGGCCAACAGCATAGCCTGCCCGACCTTACTGGAGCGGATAGCCGTGCTCGCAAAATTGGCGAGATACAGGCCAATCCCAATGATGAGCAATCCGAGTAGAAGGTGCCCACCGAATTCCGAAAATTTTGACAATAATTCCGCCAACAGTTGAAGGCCGAGAACTTCTGCTGCTTCCATCGATGCAAATAAAAGAATCGAGAGGAGAGCCAATGTGCCGACGATGTGCGAGGGTGTGACGAGCCCACTAGCAGCTTCTTGGGGCAATCCTAATCGAACCAGAAGGGAGTTGAATCCAATGCCTGTCAGAAGATTGGAAACGAGGCCTGACACGATCTTTCCCACCATGTAAGCAATGCTAATCATCAATGCTGCGCCGAACAGATCTGGAACGACTCCCATGATCGTTTCCAGCATGTGGCTGGCTGGATTGGTAATGGCATCAAGATTTAAGGCTTGGAGAGACGCGATGACTATGGGTATGAAAAGGAGAATATACACGATTAAGCCCAGTACCGAAGATAGCGTACGATTTCCAATAACGTTTGCGAGTCCTAGACGAACACTGAATTGATCGAGACCCATTGCCACTAACACATTGGTGACTACCCGTTGAAGGATACGAGCAAAAAACCATCCCAGGCCTAGGATGACCCCTGCGGCGAAAAGATTAGGGAGGAACCCTAGTCCTGTATCCACCATCCCCTTGACCGGGTCTAAAAGGCCTTCCAAAGCCAAGGCCCCTAAGATAGCTGGCAGGAATAGTAAAAAAGTCAGCCAATATAGCGTTTCTCCAATAGCCTCTGAAGGGGATGTTGTCTTACTGGGTAGAATCTCATCGGATTGTTCCTGGAAACGGGCATCGAATTTAATGGTGGCTAGTCCTTTTTTGATGAATGTGCGAAAGGTCGAGGCAAGAAACCAGGCAATTCCAGCTAGGAGGAAGGCGCTCATGATCCGAGGAAGATATTGAAAGACTTCAGTTAATAAGCGATTAAGCGGTTCATTAACTTGAGTCAAATCTAGGGTTTGAAACACTGCCATGAGAACAAACAGCATCAAAATGTAAAAGAAGACATTGCCGGTCCATTGTTGAATCTCTCCAGGTTTTGTGGAATCCCCAGGGAAAAAGAATCCAGCCATTTTCACGTCTAGCGTTGATCGATGGAGAAGACTCCGAACCAAACCAGCAACGGCCAATGAAGCGATCCATCCCAATGCCAAAATGCCAATGGCTGCAAAAACAGTTGGAATTTGAGCCCCGGTTGCCATAGTAAATTGGTCAAAAAATTGTTGCATGGTGCACCTCTCCGAATGAAAAGATCTTTTGTATGATGGCTCTCGTATTCAAGCGTTCCATGTGGTTGGCGTGTGTCAGATTTTTCACAAAGAAGACAGGTGCCATGAGCAAATTTCCAGTTGCGGCGGCAATTCTGTCCAATCGTCTGTCAGGTTCATTTGGGAGCAAATACTCCAGCCAGGACAGCGACACCCACAAGAATGAGCGCCAATCCAACAATCCATCCCAGCAGGGCCGGATTGACGATCACGAGGCATCCAAAAATGATCAGTAACGTGGACAACACGATGGAGGCCACATGCCCCAGCCGTTGGGTGATGGCGGATAGTGTTGATAAAATTGCATTCACCTGGTGTTCTCCTTTTTGGCTGACCAATCCTTAACGTACCCTTGGATGGGATTTTTTGGGACCTTGGGTGAGAGGAGCTATGTGGGTTTGCAGATGGATCCCCGCAATGGATTTCCCTAAATAATGCTCCACTGAAGACTTGATTCGTTCTTGAACCTCTTGGCCGAGTTGGGTCACGCTGGCATAGGGGGCGACGCAGATTTGGCACTGAAGATGAATGCCTCGAGAGGTATCCTTCACGGTTGTGGTACTTTCCAGGACCCCATCAATCTTTCCGGCTTCTCGGTTGACAAGGTCTTGAATACTTCTCATCGAGGCGGTGATTTGGCCGAAGGCATCTTTCTTTACGGACAATTCAGGGACCTTGTTGGATCGTACGCGTAGTTCCATCAATAGAAGAATGACGCTGACAATGAGCAACACAACACAAATGCCGACGACCGTCAATCGGTTGACGACTGTCCATCCATTCACGGGATCCAATTGAGTGAAGGGAGTCAGGATTTGGTGCCATGGCGCTGGCACCCATTCCTGAGGATTCAACAGGCCGATGGTGATGAGCAGAAGGCTCCCGCTTCCTATGAGGAGGAAGAGGAGACCGAAGAGCACGAGTATGCGATTGAATGCATTCATCATGGATTCTTTAGCTTAAAGACGACATCGGCTATTCGGAGGTTTATCCAACGTATCCGTTCGGATGTCAGCGTGTGAATATCCGTTCGTATTTTGCGGCGTACGCGAGTTGAAATGGATGGTATTGAACTTTTTTGATTGAGAGTCACAATTAACTCGACTTCGATATTGAGACCTTCTGCGACTCGATGGACCCCGACACCCCATACCCGCCAACCGGGTCCGACTGTGGACAACTCGGCCTCCTGTTCCCCTGGCACCTGGACCGATGGAATCCCGGACACAGTCTTGAGTATGGCCTCTGCAATGATTCGTTCATCAATGTGATTACCTAATTTCGCCATGTAAAAATTCTCGATTGTTACTCCACCCTTCGAGCAATCATTTCTACTGGCTTATCCTCTGGGAAAAATAACCCGCTGACCTGAATGTTGACTTCTTTGACAATCAAGCCCAAAAGGGATTCGATTTGTTCAATGATAGATTGCCGAAGATTGGCTGCTAAGTCGGAAACCTTCACGCCATAATGTGCGATGATTCGCAGGTCGATGGCCACCTCGCGTTCGCCCACCTCTACGACGATTCCTGGTCCCGATAAGGATTTTCCCGAAAAACGTTGGGTGAATTCGGCAATGTGTTCCCCGATTCCCTGTTTCGCGATGCTGTGGATCCCTTGAACTTTTTTGGCCGCTATTTCCACCAGTTGCGTGACCACTTCAGGGGCAATGGTGGTTTTGCCTAACTGATGTTCGACTTGATTCGGGTGTGTTGTGATTGTCCCCACTGTCATAAGGCTGATCTCCTCATCAAAGTACGCAACCTGGATTTCACCTGCCTTCACGTGTGAATCATGTAAGAATCAGGATCGCGCAAACATCATCTCGGATAATTTTTGTTCTTATGCGACTCTGGGCTCTGGACGTTCAGCCGGCTTTTCTTTGGCTTCTTCCGCAAAATACAGACCCGAGACGTCAATATTCACTTCTTTGACCGTGAGGCCCGTCATTGTGTTGATGCGCGAGGCGAGGTTTCGTCGAATGGCCGTAGCTACCTGAGGAATGCTCACTCCATACTCTACGACCACTTTGAGATCGATGGCGACTTCTCGTTCTCCCACTTCAACTTGAACGCCTTGTGTACTTTGCCCAGTTTTTGCGGCTCGTTGGGCAAACCCCGTGAGGGTATCACTGAGCCCTAATGTGCCCATGTCATGTACGCCAGCAATTTCTTTGGTGGCGAGTGCGACAATCTTCGCGACCACTTCATTGGCAATGTGGGTTTTTCCTTCTTTGGTGACCAAATCTGAAGTTCCCCGTTGTTGTTCTTTAGCATCCGCCATGTTCTACCTCCCTTTACAGTGTGTGTGGTAAGAATTGTGAAAAGTCTTTATGGGGAAAGGTTGTCATATTCCTTCCCATTGGTTGCTCAAATAAGGAAATTGTTCCTCATTATGGCTTGTTACATCTATTTGGACAACGAAACGAGCACAAACGTCACATTTTTATTTTCCTCATGAAAACAAGGATTTGGAGGTCTTGGGTACGGTTCAATCCACAAAGCATAGGTGTGGTTTGGGAGGATGAGCAGAGCATAATCACGTATGGGGGCTGGTCCTGACGGGACCTCAAGCAGGCCGGAATGTCGCCTTGGCGGAAGCCCTATTCCCCCCGATCGTTGAGCCTTATCAAGCAACCAAATCCTGGGCAGGGAACGTGTTTCGGCCTGTAGAAAAATGCTGCGGGTGAATCAACGATCCAATGAATGAAATTCTCGAGATTTCGGCTTGTGGGTCGCCGTGATTCGCCCTAGAAGGAATCCAATGCCCACGCAGATGGCTATTAAGACAATTCGACGGGTCTCCATTGTCCAGAAAAGAAAGGTTAATTCGACTGTAGACATATTCTGAAAAGCGATCAGCAACAAAAATGCCCCCAACAAAATGGCCACCGTGGATTTCAATTTCAGCATAACAAGGCAGCATTCGAGAGCGTGGATAGCCGCGAAAATAATGTTGAACTGTTTAATCGCATTGTAGTGCAGCCCGTTATCTTAAACGATTTTGACGAGGATGTCGTGGAGGGTTTGGCCGCTGCGCGCCAGGCGGTCGGCGCCGTTCGATAAGTGGCGGTTAACCTCGTGCCGCTTTAGGATCTCGGTTATGCAGTGTAGGGCGTCAGTGCCGCTCCCTCCTCCCTGCCCTTGGAGCTTGGCATGGTAAGCTTTGGTTTCGAACAGCTCAGTGAGTGCCCGTCGGTAGGACTTTTCGATATGCCGCTCCGCCTTACGAGCAGACAAGGCGTCGTCCTCGGATGCAGTGGGCGTGGTTGCGATCTTTTCGAAACCCGCCAGAAGGGCGTCGGCTCCCTCTTGCAGATAAATTGCCATCTCCAGGGTATAGCTATCCGGCCAGGCCAGTGACCATATCCATCTTGTTTTCTCCTGCAATGACGCTCCAGTTCTGTCTGGTCAAGCTGGTGATTGCTTTCTCGCTAGTTCTTGATGTCGATGCCGAGCTCTCGGCGCGCCAGCTTGCGCAGTTCCCCCGACAGCGGGGCCGTCTTGAGCTTGACGTGCTTGGATCCCGCCTCTGCAATGCAGCGAAGTGTTTCGACTCGAGCATAGAGCTTATTGTCGGCAGGAATGACGTACCAAGGTGCCGGGACGGTTGAGGTCTTCATGAGCATGTCGGCGACGGCCTTGTCATATTTGGTACGTTTCGCTCGATTGCGGAAATCCTCATGGGTGAGTTTCCATTGCTTGTGTGGGACCTCCAGGCGTTCGCGCAGTCGGCGAAGCTGCTCCTTGTGCGAGACCTTCAGGAACACCTTAATGACGCGTACCCCGTCATCGACGAGCTGGCGTTCGAATTCATTGATTTCGCGGTAAGCGCGCCTCCACACGGCTCTCGACGCCAATCCCTCGACACGCTCGACTAGCACGCGGCCATACCAGGAACGGTCGAACACGGCGATGTGACCGTGCTCCGGCACGCGAAGCCAAAAGCGCTGCAAATAATGTTGCCGCCTTTCAGTGTCGTTGGGCGCTGAAATGGGCCAGACCCTGAAGCTGCGCGGGTCGAGCTTGGACGACATGCGCCTAATCACGCCCCCTTTTCCGGCAGCATCGTAGCCCTCGAGGACAATCATCGCGCGGTCACCGGTATGGATATACGCCTGCTGGATGCGCTGAAGCCGAACCTGCTCTTCACCTAAACGCTTTTGATAGACTTCGGGGTCCAGCATCGTGGCATCATGGTTGCCCGATATCCGGCCAATGTTTTTACTCTTCATGGTGCAAACCATGTCCGACCGAAAAATGGTTACGCGGTTCGCTCACCATATTCATCTTCATTTTATGAATCTCTCCATTCGTCATGGTTCATTACGTAGATTTTTTCTTAAACCGACATTATTCACCTACAATTCTTACTACAGTCCGATTGCCCGCGTTAAAGGCCAGCCAGGTGCTTGTATTTTTCGGGCATCCATGATCCGGACCCTCTTCAAAAAAGATTCAACTGGCGGGCGCAATTGGTCATTTGCCATTTTTGAAGCGTGCCCTTCCAACCAATCTTTGCGCATGAGTGAAGCCCTCCTTATCATTTATGGTCGGGTTCAGGCTGTTTTTCTGGTGTCGTCGTTCCGCTATCATTTTTAGAAGCAGATTTTTCCGAAGGAATCTCGTTTAGCTGTGAACGTGCAATACGCCTTGCCAGTTTGAAGATTCCGTCGAGTATCTCGAGCAGTTCAACCTCGCGAACATAGCCTGTGAGCCCAGCTTTTGGGTTGGCCGACATCCGCTTGACGCTTTCCGATTCAATCTGCTGGGCCAATAAACCAACCTCTCGCTTCATTGTACGCACCCTGGTAGCCAGCACAGCATCATTGTCGACAACCGCTTTCACACTCTCGCGCAGCGCATCGGCGACTTCACCATGCAGTTGCATTACTGGTCCTAAAGCGCTTGGTGGTAACTGAACGCGCGCCATGATCCGCTTTCGGGCAGAGGTGACGATATCGGTGGAAATACGGTCGGCAATGTGTTCGAGATCGTTCGCCACTTCGGCCAGTCGCATGAGCGTTCTTCCCTCTATCGACGACAGGGAAGTTAAGGAAATCTTGCCCAGATACGCGAGGATTTCCCGATGCAGATCGTCGGCTGGTTTATCCAATTCCTCCAAAAGATCGAGATCCCGCGACGATTGGGAAACGGCCGCAGGCAAGGCTTTCTGAAGCATGTCATGAACATATTCTCCAAGCCTGCCGATTTCGAGGCGTACATTGCCAAGTGCAATGGCGGGGGTCGAAAGAAGTGAGGCGTCGAGAAATCTCGGGGGGAGCAGTTCCATCTCTGAAAGCGGGCGATCCGGTACGATCCATTCGACCAATCGCGCGAATTGAGTGGTGAAGCCAATGAAGAGAATCGTGTTGGCGATGTTGAAGATCGTATGCGCGTTGGCTATTTGTCTGGGTACCTCCGTGGCATGGCGTGTTGCGGTCGACAGGCCATCAACTGTTGGCGAAATCAGCCGCGCCAAATCGGCTAGTTGCGGAATGAACGAGACCCAGACAAGCACGCCGGCAACGTTGAACAGCACGTGAACCAGCGCCGCTCTAACCGCCTCGCGTGGTTTGCCGATGACGGTCAGGCCTGCCGTGGCACAGGTTCCGATATTGGCGCCGAGCGCGATCGCGATCGCTGTCTCAAGTGTCATCAGGCCCTGACCGGCGAGCATGATAATAATCCCAGTTGTTGCGGCTGAAGACTGGATGACTGCCGTAAAGGCGGCCCCCACAAAAATTGCCGCATAGGGATTCAGCAGGGAAGCGATGAATTCAGTAAACGACGGGTAGGACTTCAGTGGCGCCATCGATTCGCTCATCAGGCCCATGCCGTAGAAAACGAGCCCGAACCCAAGGAGCATGTGCCCATAATCGCGCCAGACGTTGCGATTGGCCAGTGCAGCGATCAGGACGCCTATCGCGATTAGAGGCAACGAGAATTCGGTGACTTTAAAGGCAAGGATCTGAGCGGTAACCGTGCTGCCGATATTCGCACCCATGATGACACTAATGCTTTGCGTCATCGACAGGAGCCCGGCTGAAATGAAGCCGACCAGAATGACCGTGGTCACCGAGGACGAATTGACAATCCCTGTAACCAAGGCGCCGACGCCGACTCCCATGAAACGGTTGCGCGTCAGCCGCCCCAGGATTTCCTTTAAATAATCCCCGGCGGCGCGTTTCAGCGCGCCGGTCATCAGATCCATTCCGAACAGAAATAAGGCCAGCCCACCAAACAGACCCGTCCATAACGCGTAATGATTAATGGACAGTTCCATGGCCCTCCTCATGACCCTTGACTACGACGACTGGCATTGGCGCGAGCTGTACGACTCTCTCTGCCACCGAGCCGAGGAGGATGTGCGTCAGACCGGTGCGTCCGCGGCTGCCTATGACGATGAGAGGTGTGTTGATCGATTTGGCAACCTCGACGATGCGGCTGGCAGGAAGTCCGGTCACTAGTTTTGCATCAGCGGTGGTAAGAGCCGACAAGGAGGGATGCTCCTCTCGTATCTTTTTCAGAAATGCATCCATCATGGCGCGGGCCAAGTCGGCCATTGGTCGGAGCCAGTCCACCTCTACTTGTCGATAGAATCCTGGACTCGAAGCCGGGTCGTGGATGACATGTAAAATCATGAGTTCACACCCCAGATGTTCCGCTTCCCGGCTGGCCCATAGCACCGCCTCACGGGAATCCTCCGAGAAATCGACAGCGACTAGAAGTGTGCCCCGGCTGTCTTCATTGACCCCGCTCTTCCCCTTTGTCTCAGGTTGGTTGGCTCTTGTCATGGCAGCATAATCCCCCGGATCATGAAAAACAGGCCTGCCGCGATCAGGGCTGTGACCGGGACCGTGATCAGCCAGGCAGCAGCAATGCGCATCAGGAGGGTGCGCTTCACTAACTCGATCCGATGGATTTTCCGCAGTTCCTTACGTTCGGCCTTGTTAATGAGGCCCGCACCCTTTTGCGCTTTCAACTCAAGGAGCATTTTGCTCCGTTCGGGCACCGTTGTGGCTTCGAACCGCTCCAGAAACGCCTTGACTTTTTCGGGGCTGTCGTCGGCATGGTGGAGTTTGATTTCCTCAATCATGCGCGAGTAGTTGACTTTGATGTATTCGCGGAGGAAGCCGACGCCGAACACGCCCCCGACGGCGATGTGGGTTGAACTGACCGGCAGCCCGAGCTGCGACGCGATAATCACGGTGATGGCCGCCGCCATGGCGATGCAGAAAGCTCGTGTCTGGTCTAGCTCGGTAATCTGAGAGCCGACCGACACGAGCTTT
>JAOUQB010000545.1 GCA_029879555.1 Nitrospirota bacterium
TGCATAGGTAAAGTGGCCGGTTTCTTCATACAGCGCGATGGCAAAAAGGGTGGCTTCTTCTGGTGACCAGGTTTGGGATTGTTGTTGAAGGGCTTCGACTAATAAGGTGATCGTAGCGCCGACCGGCTCTAGCTTGAGGAGCTCCGCACGTTGGGCTAACTGGTTGCCCGGCTCTAACGGGTGATGATCCCAAATATGGATCGAAACTGCTTGATTTTGTATGACTTTTTCTAGGGGGCCGAGTCGGTCTTGGTGATCGGCATCCACCAGAATGATTCGGGAAATCTCTGCTTGGGGAAGGTTGGCAACCGGAGTCAATGAAATTGGATGATTCTCTAGATAGGCGCGCTCCCGAGTTTGGGCTCCACCCGGTAACACCAAAAGGGCGTTGGGATAGAGTTTGTTGGCGGCCACCATGGACGCGATTCCATCAAAATCGGCCTCCAGATGGGTGGTAATAATTTCCATGGGCGAGGGTATTTTAGCAGGGATGGGGGATGGTCGGAAGCTGACCTTGCCTCCCATCTTGTTCTTTCTGTAAATCTTTTGTTGATTGCAGGGCCCTCTCCATGGTAGATGGGGGTCCATCCAGGAGGCGGCCCGTTTTGAGCGGGTCGGTTGTCGATCATTCTACAGGAGGATGACACATGGCTGTTAAGGCTAAGCCCAAGTCCAAGGCCAAGCCCCAACCGAAGTCCAAGACGAAGGTGACGACGAAATCCAAGGGTGGGTCGAAGAAATCCGTCAAAGCGACCAAGGGCGTCTCTAAAAAAGGGAAGGCTCAGCCGAAAGCCAAGCCGAAGAAGGCCAAAGTTGTCGCCAAATCCAAACCGAAGAAAAAGGCTGCGACAAAAAAAGCTTCTGTGCGATCAAACATCACGCCAAAAAAGGCGACGAAAGGGAAAGCAAAGACTGTGACAAAAGGGACGAAGACGAGCAAATCTAACGTGAGTGCCACGAAGGCGAAGTCAGCGAAAACGACGAAACTCGTGGGCCAGACGAAGAAGCCCACCACGAAGAGTCGGAGCGCCGATGCCACAGGGAAAGCCACAAGTTCAAAGATGCAAAAAGCCAAAGCCTCCAAGGCGATAACTGCGACCAAAGGCCAAACGTCGGTGGGTGCGGTCAAAAAGGGGCCAGCATCGATTAAGACGGCTGTTGGGAAAAAAGCGGCCAAAAAGGAAACTGCCACATCTGCTTCATCGACTTCGTCGGCTCTTGATTCCTCTCCGGGCAAGAAAGCGACGGCTTCTCAATCGGTTATTGGTGGAGTGGAGCCCGTATTACCCAATGATATTGATACCGAATTGGATATTGAGGTTGAGAGTGATAGCGATATTACACTTGAGTCCTTAACCGCCGACCTGGCGGATGACTCCGATGATATCGATGTGGAAAATCTTAATGATGATTTTGACGATGATGACTTTTCCGAAGATTTAGCGGATGAAGCCGATGAGGATTTAGATCTCACGGAAGATTTAGCGGAAGAACTGGGTCCGGGAAAGTTTATCCGAGAACCTGAAGGAAATACTGGAGATGATGAAGATGAAATCCCACGTTCGTGGTAATGATCGTGATGGGGCACGATCCTCAAGAGGGGGTTCTGGGAATTTCTGATCACGTTCAATGATCGAGTGATCAGTGCCTGGCTATTCTTGTCGGGTTGCGAGGGTTCCTGCTACAAGGAACGTAGAAGCCAAAGGGTTATTTCGTTACTCAATTGAAGGAGATTGCATGTCGGAAGAAAACGGATTGCCGCGCATTGGAGATCCTGCCCCGGACTTTTCGGCCGTGACCACTCAACACACGGATTTTAATTTTAGCGCTTGGCAAGAGCAGGACTGGGTCGTCTTGTTTTCGCATCCGGCGGATTTTACTCCGGTCTGTACTACGGAACTCATGGCGTTTGCGGGTCAGTACGATCTTTTTCGGCAACGAAATGTGAAGCTCATTGGGCTCAGTGTGGATAGTATTCATGCGCATTTGGCTTGGGTCCGCAACATTCAAGAAAAAATGCAGGTGAGTATTCCTTTCCCGATGATTGCTGACCCCGATATGAAGATTGCCAAACTCTATGGGATGATTCATCCCAATGCCAGTTCTACTGCGACTGTGCGTGCGGTGTTTATTATCGATCCCAAGCGGGTGATTCGTGCGCTGGTCTATTATCCCTTGAATGCTGGGCGCAATGTCGCGGAAATTCTTCGGTTAGTCACAGCGCTCCAGACGACGCAACGCTTTGCGTGTGCGACTCCCGCCAATTG
>JAOUQB010000547.1 GCA_029879555.1 Nitrospirota bacterium
GCCGGGACGACCAAAACTTATTTAGAAGAGAAACTCAAAGGGGCGCAATGGATTATCCGCAGTATTGATCAACGCAATAAAACCATTGTGAAAGTGGTGACCAGCCTGATCAAATTTCAAGAAGCCTTTTTAGAAAAAGGCGTTCAGTATCTGCGTCCGTTGGTGTTAAAGCAGGTTGCTGATGATGTCGGCATGCATGAGTCGACGATTAGTCGCGTGACGACCAATAAGTATGTCCATTGCCCTCAAGGCATTTTAGAACTGAAATTCTTTTTCAATGCAGGAATCCAGCGAGCGGACAATCGTGGCGAAGATATGTCGTCTGTTACAGTGCGGGAAATCATCAAAGAAATGGTGGCACAGGAAGAGCCCAATAATCCCCTGAAGGATCAAGAGATAGTCGCAAGGCTTAAACAGAAAAATATCTTAATTGCCCGACGAACCGTAGCCAAATATCGCGCGGAACTGCATATCGCTTCTGCAAGCCAACGGAAGCGCATCCCGACGTAATCATTTCTGCATGAGTGGTGATTCATGAATGAACCATTGACAGAAATGCATCCTGATTCTTTCGCAAGGGCCGGTTCTATGACACATTCATATAGAGGCGTGCTCTTAGGAAATGGCTTGTTCTTCTTAAGGGGCCTTCATGATCGGTGAGCTTTCTCCCAACCCCCTAGACCATGAGGCCTTGCCACTTCAGTTCATGATGGTGACTGGGACGTCTGGGTCTGGAAAAACTCAGGCTCTTAAGTGCCTAGAAGATTTAGGGTTTTTTTGTGTCGATAATCTCCCTCCGGCTCTTTTCCAGAAGTTTACGGAACTTTGTGCTCAACCCGGTAAGGATGTGAAAAAGGTCGCGCTGGGGATTGATATTCGAGAGCGGGCTTTTTTTGACGATTTGTTGAGTAACCTAGAAGCCTTACAGGCTAATGGATGTCATGTCGAGCTTTTGTTTTTGGAGGCCCAAGACGATATTTTAGTTCGCCGGTTTTCAGAGTCACGTCGACCTCACCCACTTCTTCCACAACGCCCGGTTATCGAAGGCATTCAATTAGAACGTGAGCGGTTGCAGGGGCTCAGAAGCCGGGCCCACCGCGTGTTGGATACATCTGAATTTTCGGTCCATGATTTAAAGGCCTGGATGATCAAGCATTATCGGGAACGAGATGCTGACCAATCTTTAAAAATCAGTCTCTTAAGCTTTGGTTATAAGTATGGGATTCCTGTCGATGTGGATATGGTGTTTGATGTTCGATTTCTCCGCAATCCCCATTTTGTTCCTGAGCTCCAACCACTGACCGGTGAGCATACCGAGATTCAACAGTTTGTGCTGGATAATAAAGAGGGGCAAGACTTTTTAGGCCATTTGCGAGAATTGTTTGCGTTTTTGCTTCCGCTATTCGAACGTGAACAGCGGAGTTATCTCACCATTGCTTTTGGCTGTACGGGAGGTCGACATCGCTCCGTTTCCATGGCGTTATACATGCGGGACATTCTGGAAACCTTAGGATATAAGGCTACGCTTCGTCATCGAGAAATCCAGCAAGAACATGTTGAGACTTCGTAGGATGATGATCGAGCTGGCCACGAACATGCCGATGGCCTTCGTTCTAAAATTGGTGTATCACCTTTTCCTGCCAGTTGCTGCCTGACCATCCGTCTGCCTTCTTTCGTCTCTTCCTAGTGGGTTTGTGTTGATTGCCTTCATATCTGTCTCTGGGACCGTCCGTGCGCAGGACGATTTTATCTATGGCCACTCTAGGTAGAAACACGGCATCATATTGAGGAATAGCAGACCTGAAATCAGGCACGCTACAACTAGTAGGGGCGAAACAGGTAGGTAATCATGAAAATCTTGAGTGAACGTCAGTGGCATCGAATGATTGATTTTGGCACGGGTTTGTTCGCAGCTCAGCCACGTGCAATTGGTATTGATGTCGGGACTCGCTTTGTGAAGACCGTGGTATTAAACAAAACCCGCCATGGATTGGCCCTGGCCGAGTTTTCGATACAAGCGGTGGATGAACAGCCATCTCAACATGAATCATCCTATCCTGAATGGACCAAGCTTCTTAAAAAAACATTAACAGTTCCTGGGGGAATAATAGGCTCCTCACTTTCCGGGCCGTCTGTGTTGATTAAATCCCTGAGTTTGCCGGTAATGACCGAGGACGAACTTCGAGAGCACTTGGACTTGGAACTTGATCGGTATATTGCGCTTGATATTCAGGATGTAGTTTGGGATGTCTTCTCTCAAAGAGC
>JAOUQB010000546.1 GCA_029879555.1 Nitrospirota bacterium
TAAAGGCTATCGGCTTCGCGAACAGCAGGTGATTCGCAACAGCCTTCGAGCCACGAAGGTGGATGTAGACATTCAAAAGGGGTTCACGAAACCTTTATCGCTCGCGACCATCAAAAAAACGTTAATAAATAGCCGTTTACCTGATTCTGTCCGCAAGCAGGCACTTCGGACCTTTCAGCTCATTGCCGAAGCTGAGGGTGCGGTACATGGCAAAACTCCAAGTCGCGTACATTTTCATGAAGTGGGTGTGATCGATTCTCTGGTCGATATTGTCGGAACCCTGTTTGGAGTCGCGCATCTGAATGTGACATCCGTGTCCTGTTCTCCCATTAATCTTGGAGCGGGCACGATTTCCACCGCTCATGGCCTGCTTCCCGTTCCGGGACCTGCCGTAGCTCAGATGGCCAAGGGGATTTCCGTATTTTCTAGGGGGCCGGGGTTGGAACTCACCACTCCAACTGGGATGGCGTTGATTCGAATCCTGTCCCAAAATTGTATAACCCTTCCTCCGTTAATACCACACACGATTGGCTATGGTGCAGGGTCAGCCGACCCTCATGGTTGGCCCAATGTGCTTCGCCTCTTTCTCGGGCAAGAGGAATCGGAATCAACCATCACTTCCGAACACATCATTCAACTGGACACCAATATCGATGACATGAACCCCCAACTCTACGACCAGGTCATGACTCACCTCTTTGAGGCCGGGGCTTTGGATGTCACCCTGACTCCGACGATGATGAAACGCAATCGGCCCGGCACCATTGTCTCGGTGGTCGCTTGGCCCAAAGATCTTCAATCCTTAACGACCATCTTACTTTCGGAAACTTCGACGCTTGGCGTACGTATTCAGGAACTTTCACGTGCAGTTCTGCCCCGTCGCATCCAAACGGTTCGACTCCCTCATGGTTCTGTTCGGGTTAAAATTGCGGAACTTGGGAAGGATCAGGTCAAGATCATGCCGGAATATCGAGATTGTGTCGCGCTTGCCGAAAAGACCAAACAACCTATCCAGGCCATTATCGACCTGGCACGACACACATTTTCACAGCCCAATAAATCGAAGAAGACTTCCCGATCAAAAAATCCAACCAAGGTTTCTCGATAAATCGTTACGGCATGGCACCTTCACCCCATACAAAACCGATTCTTGCCATCACGATGGGTGATCCCGCTGGCATTGGGCCTGAAATTATTGTGAAGGCCCTGCAAGTGCCTAAGGTCTGGCGTGTGTGCCGGCCATTGATCATTGGAAGTCGATCGGTTCTGGAGCAGACCATTTACTCTCTTAAGAGTTCTCTCGTGATCGCCTCAGTGGAAGGCCATGAAGAATCCCCAGCGAAGCAGGCTTTTCGACGGGGTCGGCTCCCGTTGTTCGATCCATTTTCCAAATCCGTTCGATCTATCAGACCGGGACGCGTTTCGGCCAAAGCCGGGGAGTTGGCGGTGACGTGTATTCAAACTGCTGTGCGGTTAGCCCAAGCCGGTTGCGTCGGCGGAATGATCACGGCGCCCATTAACAAAGAAGCGATGCATCTAGCTGGACACGTGTACCCTGGACATACCGAAATGTTGGCTGATCTCACTCAGGCCAAAGAATCGGGCATGATGATTATGGGCGGGCCGTTGAAAATTGTGTTCACCACCACACATGTCCCATTACGGGATGTGGCCAAGACCCTGACGATCCCTAAGATCTTGAAAGCCATTCGTTTAGCGCATTTTGGTTTGAAGCAGTTATTTGGCGTGAAGAAACCTCGGATTGCCGTAGCAGGATTCAATCCCCATGCTGGAGAGCATGGACTGTTTGGTGATGAAGAAACACGGCTCATTCTTCCCGCTATCAAACGGGCCAAGGCCCAAGGCATTTCTTGTAGTGGCCCACACCCGGCCGACACCATGTTTGCGAAGGCCCTGACTGGAGCCTTTGACGGCATTGTCGCGCTCTATCATGACCAGGGACTGATTCCTTTAAAGACGGTGGCTTTTGGCCATTGCGTGAATATCACCGTGGGTCTGCCTATCCTTCGTACCTCGGTGGATCATGGGACAGCCTTTGATATTGCGGGAAAAGGCATCGCTGATCCCACGAGTCTGGTCGATGCCATTGAAATGGCTGCTCAGTTGGCTCCGAATTTCTCCACTCGTTCGTGTATTCCTTCTGGTAAAAAGTGAATCATTCACCATAGGAACAAACATCCGGGCCGAGACTCCATTGGTTAGGAAAATATTTAATATTTTGCGCACCTCATAGGGTTATTCTAC
>JAOUQB010000548.1 GCA_029879555.1 Nitrospirota bacterium
CCAAGGTCCTCAAAGGATTGCGCGTGCTTCAACAGCTCGGGCTTGGCTATCTTACATTGGGGCAACCGGCCACGACTCTTTCCGGTGGGGAAACCCAACGACTCAAGATCGCCAGAGAATTGACCAACACTCCAAAACGATTAGCCGCCGACTCAGACCACAACGGTGCCCTCTACATCCTGGACGAACCTACCCGGGGATTACATTTGGAAGATATCACACGCCTGTTAACCGTCCTGAATCAACTGGTCGAGGAAGGGAATACTGTCTTAGTTGTAGAACATCACCTGGACATCATCAAATGTGCAGATTGGGTCATTGACCTAGGCCCCGGCGGCGGCGAATCCGGCGGCCACATTGTGGATCAGGGAACGCCTGAAGACATTGCAAAAAATCGAAATTCCATTACTGGGAAATATCTGAAACCCCTTCTTAAATAATCCCAATCCCCATCTCAGGGTATCTCCGGGAACAGAAAGATCTAGAAAAAAGATTATTCCCCATTCATGAAAACCTCATACTTCTTATGTGGCACAACCCACCCATCATTGACTGAAGCAGAAAAGTAGGACTAAAATGCAGATGGTAGTACTTTTTTCTGGAGGTGTTTTATGCTGGATTCAGTGATCACGCGCAAAGGACAAGTCACGATTCCTAAGCCCATTCGTGACCAATTAGGGCTAGAAGAAGGTGAAAAAGTCATGTTCATCCGCAGAGGAGACGAAGTCTTGCTGAAGGTCATTCGGGGGACCGTGCTTGACTTGAAAGGCTCGGTGAACCCATCTGCCCGCCCAGAAGACTTCTCGGAAATCCGCAAGACTGTCAAAAAACGTGTGGGACAAAAAGCTGGCCATCGTGACTAAAGTCTTTGTCGACACAAACATCTTTTTACGATTTCTGACGAATGACGATCCAGCAAAAGCCAAACGAGTTGAAATACTTTTTCGAAAGGCCGTCCAAGGTAACATCTCACTTATCACCAGTTTACTGGTGATAGCCGAAATTGTGTGGACGCTAGAATCTTTTTATAATCTCACCAAGACGGATATAGCTTCAAAAGTAGAAACCATTCTCAACACACCACACCTTTTTTGCCCACAAGCCGAGATGATTATCATGGCCTTAGATCTCTATGTTCAAGAAAACATTGATTTCATCGATGCCGTTCATGCCCATGATTTGCTGACACAAGGACTTTCACAGATCGCCACCTATGACCACAAACATTTCAAACGAGTCCCTTGGCTTGAAATCTATCCTATATAGTCCATTGCCGGTATACCTTCTTTCTATTTCATGAATCATTAAACAATGCGATTTGATTTCACAATAACCAATAGAATCGATAATGATGCAATTTAGTCGAGTCTGACCCCTAAATAAGCGACTTTTTGAACTAACGTTTCAGAAAACGGTAGGGTATGTTATTGCTGGGCAACTCAAAAGGCAAGGGTCGCGTATTCGCAAATACGGGTGAAGGAGCCCTTCGTCCAACAATTCAAAAAAGCGGGAGAAGGAACCAAGCCCGCAACGACTCAATTGGCCGCCATGTCTTGCCGGAATTCCGCCCGGTAGCCAAGGTCCTTTTGTTGCGGCGAAAGGAGACAAAACCATCGCCGCCAAATTCGGCCACAGGAGATTGGCCAGACGCGAGAAGCGAAAGAGCGGACCAACTCGCCGAGCTTGTCCTGCGTCTGCTCGAAGGGCTCAAACAAGGCCCGCCAATGATGAAAGAGCGCCCTCCCATGGGGCCAAACAGCGGGCATCGGCTCAAAGGAGATGAAACAAAGAAATCTGCGGATTCTGACCATGCAATCACGCCATGGTCTTTCGGCATCATTCAAATTTCACAAAGGCCAACTTTTCATTGTATTATTGCAAGACCTGACCCCAAGAACTGACCCCAAGAACGGGAGATTCTTTCTCGCAAGCAAATTCATGTCGTCTCGGCGATGTTGCGTCAGTGGTGTACACAGGTCATGCGCTCCAAGGTGACGCCCATGAAGGCGGTGGCGCGGATGATTCGTCAGCATTTCGCTGGGATTGTGGCGTGGGTCCAGACGCGCCAAACCAATGGCTTTCTCGAAGCCATCAACGGGTTGTTTCAAGCAGCGAAACGCAAGGCCCGCGGCTATACTCGATTCACCACGATGCGCACCGTTATCTTTTTGATTGCCGGAAAACTTGACTTCACAACCTTCAACGCTCATGCGACGTAACCCACTCATTTTTCAAAAGAGCCACTTTTACTGGAATGAAAAG
>JAOUQB010000549.1 GCA_029879555.1 Nitrospirota bacterium
CCCGTCTCGGTCATGCTTTTCCTGAACCTAGATGCTGCGAGTGATTATGCAGGGGTGGCAGGAGGATTCTTCGAAAAAACCTGATGGTGACAGATGGGAAAGAGGCGTTACCCGCCTTTGAGTGTCAACATATAATTCGTCAGGTCGTTCAGTTGCTTGTCATTGAGTGGGAATTTTGGCATGAAGGAACCGGGAGAAACGGATTGCGGATCTTTGAAATGTTGGAGATGCCACTCTCGATTCGGTCGTCGATCGGCAACATAAGAAAGATCGGGAGCGATATTGGCGCCATCCCCATGAATGCGGTGACAAGTTTGACATTTGAATTGGTCCACCAAGGCTATTCCTCGCGCCACGGAGGGATCCTGCTTGGGAACGGCATACAAGTGTTGGAGCGAAATGCCCAGCAAGGTAAACACGATGACCAAAAACCCCAGCCCAACTCCGAGCATGACGGGTCGAGAGGACGGTCGCCGTTCAGTATTGCGATCCAGAAAGGGGAGCAGGAGCAATCCGGTAAAAAACAATGCAGGGAGAAGCCATGTCGCCAGTGGCCCTAACGCTCCTGGAGCATATTTCAGCAGTTGATAATGAAAAAGAAAATACCATTCGGGGACCGGCACGAAGGAATGATCCGAAGGATCGGCTTTGTCGGCCAGGGGAAATTCCACCAGGATCGCGAGTGCGGCAACGACTAGGAAGACGCCGAACATGACCACGGCATCCATGTAGACCTGGCGCGGATAGAAGGTTTCACTGCCTAGTTTGGCGCGGTGTTCGTCATGAGGACCGGCTGGTCCTACCCTTCGCAGAATAAATATGTGGAGCATGATTCCGAATACAATGATCGCAGGAAGAAACGCCACGTGAATGGCAAAAAATCGGGATAGTGTGAGAGCCCCCAACGTTTCACCACCCCGCAGAACTCGCACAATAAAATCTCCAACGACTGGCACAGCGCCAACCATATTGATGCCGACTTGAGTGGCCCAATAGGCGTTCTGATCCCATGGAAGCAAATAGCCGGTAAACCCAAAGCCCAACATGAGAGCCAGCAAGCCCACTCCGACGATCCACATCATCTCTCGTGGACGTTTGTAGGCTCCGTCAAAAAACACCTGCAACATGTGCAACCCAATGGCCATCATGACCGCTGAGGCACCCCAATGATGAAGGCCTCGGACAAACCATCCGCCCCAGACCTCTTGTTGTATGTATTGGACGGTGTCGTAGGCGTGATCGGTAGCGGGCACGTAATACAACATCAGAAACATGCCCGTGAGGGCCTGGAGGACAAACAGAAATAAGGTGGCGGAACCAAAGACGTAATTCCAGCTCGCCCCTCCAGGGATAGGTTCGTTGAGCAGTGTTTGCTCCAGAGGCTTTAGTTTCAGGCGTTGGTCAATCCACTGATATAGTCGAGAGGCCATAATTAGAGTTCCACCTTTTTGGACAAGCCTGATTTGAATTCTTGATACATGACGAAGAGTTCACCATTTTCCACCTTGGAGGGCAGTGAATCTAAGGGGCGAGGAGCAGGCCCGGCTTTGACCGTGCCCTCCATATCATACACGCTGCCGTGGCACGGGCATTTAAAGAGCTGATCCTTCTGATTCCATCGGTATCCGCATCCTAAATGGGGACAGATGGGTGAGTAGACGGTGATCTGTCCATCAGCCCGTTTGACGGCCCATGTGCCTTTCGTCACCTGAATTTTCTGCCAGCCATCTTTCACGGTCATGGAGTAATCCAAGGCCTGTGGTTCATTCACTGGTAACTGGTCGACTTTCCCTAACGACACCCAGTCTTGGGTGCGTCGCCCCAGAGCCGGTGAGATGACATAGCCGAGGAACGGAATGGCCAAGGATATTCCAATCAACGAAGAGAGGAAGGCAGTGGTTTTGACAAAGAATGAACGGCGGGTTCCCACCGGTGTTGATAAGCCTTCTTCCATGGTACGAGTTCCTTTTAGAGAGATGGTGAGACGAGGATGGATGGAGCCTGCCTTAGTAGTTGAATTGTGGGCAGTGACATCATCAGCAACGCCGCGTAGATTGTAGGAATGTAAAGTCGGATTTGGTTCATGATGGAAAATAAAGGATTACGGATAAGGAACGAAGGTCCTGAGCGAAATTACCATAGAGAGAAAGCTTCTACTACAGCCTAACAGGGAAGGTGGAGTAGTCAAGGAACCTCCCATAGGAGGTTTGAGTTTTGTGGTGAGGATATGTGCGAAGCGTAAGGAGAGGACTGAAATGA
>JAOUQB010000550.1 GCA_029879555.1 Nitrospirota bacterium
GCGGCATTCGAAGTTAAGAGCGAGATGAACCAAGTCGATATCGAAATGAAATATTAACTACCTATTCAGTCTTGCTTGAGTTATTTGGGTGTGCGGAGTGGGTGGAATTTCTCACGACTTGGTTAATGCGGGCTCGAAGTTCGAGCCTTACGTAAGACGGCAAAGATTATCTTCCATAAGCTCGGTTCAAATGGTGCGGCGCGTATAGCCCGAACCGCAAACTGCCTGGCTGCCTTCCATGCTTTCATCTCGACCATCATTCGTAATCCATTGACTTGCTCACATGCCTGAAGCCAACTCTGAACTTTATGAGAATAAAAAAAATCTGTTGTCATGGTCTTTTGCGGGAAGGCTTGTTGGTTGGGATGGTTCATGGTGTTGTTCTTGTCATGTTGGGGAAGACGCTGATGCGATCTGGTGTGGAAGTTGTTGATCGCCAGAGCGTATAAGTCATGCAATTTTTCTCCTGCCTGGTTCCATTGTCTTTTTTCAACGATAGTCTTTCTGGCTTTCTGTCCCATACCTTCACGAAATGTTTGATCCTGGATGAGCTGAAGAGAACGTGTGACGAATTGTTCCGGTTCGTCAAAGGGTACGATAAACCCGTTTTCCCTGTCGTTAATGAGATCAAGGGCGGCGCCCACAGGAGTTGAAATACATGGGAGTCCACTGGCCATGGCCTCCAGCAAAGGGACTGGGCCACCTTCTACCCGGGATGTCACCCAGAAGAGATTCATGGCTTGAAAATATTTGGCGATTCGTTCATGGATAATTTCATAGGGGGCTTGGATGCAAGGTATCCCTGATTGGCGTATTTCCTTCGCCAATGCTTGCCAGCCTGGACCAATAATTAATGCAGCCAAATTGGGTTCGTGCTGGTGGAGTTTTTTGAGAGCCTGGAGGAAACAGCGCACTCCCTTTCTGTCAGCAGTATTGCTACTACGTCGAGAAGAAAAGCCGAGTACTACCGCCTGCTTGTTAATATTTAAGGCTTTCCGGATCGTTAGTTGAGTCTCGTCTGTTGGTGATAGAAAGGTCTGTGTATCAACCCCGAAGGGAACGAGGGCTTGTTGGGTTTCAGGAATGCCAAGGTGTGTAAGGTGCTGTTGCCATTGAGTGGATACGGTCATCACTGCATCACTTTGTTGAAATGAAGGTAGGTGGGTCGCAGGGTCAAGGTGATGGAAGGTGGTGACAATGGGAAATCTCCCCCAGAATCCTTGAATGGTCTTGGATCGGAGAAAATGTACCACATCAAAACAAGGAGGAAAAGGGCCGAAGCGGTTGATCGTTTTCCTGATGGCAAACTGTGAACAAGTAACGGTTTCTAGCCCACTTGTCGTCTTGGCAATTTGGTGAGCAAAATTCCCGATGACCCAATAGAGGGAATCAACAATGAAGAGTACTCGAATTGGGGATGCGTCAGTGTTCTGCGGAATATTCATTCAAATAAAAGAAGTTAAAGTTTGGGGGACTCAAGTGAAGCCTTGGATAGGTATCCATCGTCTTAGTGGCCATTCGTTTCTTGAAAATGTGGGCCAGGGTATTTGCTCTAGGGCCGATTTCTCAGTCGTGTTTCAACACACCTATCCAAGTTTAATCGATTGAGGTGGTCTGATGGGAATATTCAAAAAAATAATTAAGAAAATTCGAAGCGTCAGAATGGCCATGAAGCATCGGCGAAAACTTGGATTCAAGAGGCCTCTCCGTTCTGGACTGACTGTGCACGTTGAAGATCAAGGAGAATGGCTAATTTATAAGGATATTTTTGTAGATGGAGAGAATAATCTTCCTATTCAAAAAGCTTTAACATCTTTGGGCTCAAAAGAAACTGCCACAATTGTAGACATTGGAGCGAATGTCGGGTTTTTTGCTTTAAAGGCCGGAGATTGGTTCATTCGCAATTGCCATGCCGATCATAATTTTCGGATGGTCTGTATAGAGGGAAGCCCACATGTATTCAAGAAATTACAAAGCCGTGTATTGAAGGAGGAGCTTTTAGCGGGTCGCATTACCCTGATTCATGGGCTTGTCGGACAACGTTCAGGAAAGGGAATAATTGTGGAAAAGCCTTTCCATGCGATGAACAGAGTTGATGCTCTGGCAAGGTCAAAAGAAAAAGGTGTGTTGGTCCCTTATGTCGATTTGTCCTTGAAACTGGCGCACATTCCAGAGATTGATTTGCTTAAATGTGACATTGAAGGTTCAGGACGGGCACTTTTGGAAAGCAGCACGGATTTTTTTCCAAAAGTACGTTT
>JAOUQB010000551.1 GCA_029879555.1 Nitrospirota bacterium
ACGGACCAGCGTTTGTTCCGCCAACCTTCCCCCTTTGGGGCCACGCACATCTCGAAACCAATGGGTGGCACCGGGAATCGTCTGGACCGTCCCTTCCACCGCCGCCTGTTCCAAGGCTAATCGCAAAGGATTTGTCCCACTGGCATGCAACACTCCGGAGATCCCCAATAATCGACCGGGCAGCACGATCAAATCGCCCACAATGGATAACCGTGGTTCATTCTGGGTCTTAGACAAGGAAGCCGATTCCATCGTGGAGGCCATAGGCGGATCGCGGAACATCACCCAAGAAGCCGTCCCCCCTTCCACCCCATCAGTCTTGAGCATCACACCGGGATTACCCGCATGATACCCCTCCTCCTCTTGTCCCACGACCACGACGGCTTTGCCTTGCGCACCTTCCTGCCGTAATCGCTGAACGAGTGAAGGAGAAAATATGGTGTGACACCCCACGACCATGCAGGCCCCGCTGATTTCATCAGCCAGCGCTTCCCAGGTTTGAGGATCATGCGGAGGAAATTCTCGCACCGGAAGCCAACGAACAGCCGCCTGCAATCGACTGTCTTCTCGCAACAGCTCTCGCAGCATTGGTTCTTCTTTGCCAGCGAGCACCCAAATTTGCGAGATGCCCCCTCGTTGCAACGTAAACACCGCACGCTGAAACAACGTCATGCCACCCACCCGCATCAAAGGACTCGGCAACGCTTCTCCAGGCTCCAGGCTTCCCGACGCAAAGACGCCGGAGGAGGTCAGGAGAATGGCCGTATCAACGGCATCCGTCGTTTCTTGTTTGAGAATCCCATCCATACTCATAAAGTGTACACCTGAACCAGGCTTAAGGAACAGGAATAGCCGAAGGACTTTTCTCCAGGGTTTCTATGGCCGGCAAAATGTGTGAAACCGCTCGCTGAATATCTTCCGGAAAGTCAATTTCAATCCATGGTAAACCGCCAATTTTTTCATACCCAACAGGAATTTTCTGGAAAAATGTCGCAAGGGCATCCTCATATTCCATATCCAGCTGGCCAGCCTCAATACAGGTCTGAACGGAGGCGAGCAACGAGGGGAGAGCCGCTTGTTGCACCTTGAGAAACCCGACGCCCTCTCCAGCCTCTTGGTAGTGAGCCGGCAATTTCTTGCTCAACGACAACACCCGGCCGTCTTGCGCCGCAATCATGCATTCTTCAGAAATCTGCTGCACCGTTTCGTCCATCAGAAGAGCGGACGATTGGGAAGATCTGACCAAGCGCGCCAAAATTTCTGGAGCATACAACACATCGGCATCCATGAGCACGACATCATCATCCATTTGATGCCGGGCAGCCCATAACGAGGTGATACTGCCACGGACAAACTGCTCGTTCACCACCCATCGGATATCCATGGAAGAAAAGTCAGCGGCCATGGCCTCACGAATCGCCTCCTGGGCAAACCCCACCACTAACACAATAGGAGACACACCTAATTGATGTAAGCATTCGACATGTCGAGCCAACAAGGTCTGCCCACCAATTTCTACCAAACATTTGGGCTTGCCTTGTGTGACCGCCTGGAGGCGTTTGCCGACACCCGCGGCGAAAATGATGGCTTTCATGCTCGAACTTTCTCCAGCGTTGTCTGAAAGGCCGATAAAAAACCCTCAATATTCTGATTAGTCAGCGCCCCGATATTGGCGACGCGAAATATTTTATCTTCGAGTTTGGCTTGCCCGGCATAAATGATGTAGCCCGCCTGCTTTAGCCCATCATGGAGTTGGGCATAGGACACGCCGTCTGGCAGATGAAACGCAGTCAGGGTATTGCCTTGTACCGCAGGCGGCAAGACGGCTTGAACGCCCATCTTTTCCATGCCGGTTCGAATCGTCGACGCATAGCCCTTAAATCGTTGAATGCGGTTGGCCACACCTTCTTCTAACAATTCATTCAGGGCTTCACGAAAGGCATAATACACTTGCACCGCTGGGGTAAAAGGGATCGTCCCGCGTTCTTGGTCATCATAATAATTGGCTAAATTCAAATACCAGGAGCGTTTCGGGTAGGTCTTCACACGCTCCATGAACCCCTTCCGCACCAGCACAAAAGCCAAACCTGGAAACCCTTGAATACATTTCTGCGCAGCGCCGGCCACCAAATAGATCTTACTCCCACCGATGTCGACGGCCTCGCCGCCCAAGCCACTCACCGAATCCAGCATAAAGACGCGGTTTTTGGCATCCACCATTTCTGCAATTTCTTTGACAGGATTAATGAAACCCAGC
>JAOUQB010000552.1 GCA_029879555.1 Nitrospirota bacterium
AGCAGATGAATTAGCGTGGCAAACGCGTCAAACCTATATCAAAGAACTCACGCCGCTTTCACGCTTAAGAGATCGCTGTCTGTTAGCGACGCGCCTCATTAGCCCGGATCCCCTGGACGGCACCCGCATCCTATCGCTTCTCCAGGAACCCATTGCAATCCCCAATCTTTCCTGGGTCATCATGACTGCCGCAAGCCTTTGTACGCTAACCATGATCTTAGGGCTTTTGACACTCTCCACAGGATTATCGAATTTTTGGGTGCTTTCATTGATTATCTATGTCGTTCTGTATTTCTCTCTCTCCGGTTCCATCGCGCCTCTCTTCGGTCGCGTACTTGCCCTCCACGTCGAACTGGAAAAACTCGTCACCGTCATCATAACCCTCGAACGAACAACATTTTCTCAACAGCCGACCATTCGGCAACAATGCCACGCACTCCTCACCCAACACATTCGACCCACAACCTGCCTGAAACAACTCAGCCGTATCTGCCAGGGACTCAGTGTCAAAGCCCACCCGCTGGTTCATCTGGCCTTGAATGCCATCGTCCCTTGGGATTTACTCTACGTGGGGAAATTACAGCGGCTCCTCACCACCTTGCATGACACACTGCCCACCTGGTTAGAAACCATTGGGCAATTTGATGCCGCAAGCGCCATGGCACGATTTGCCTATGTGAACCCAGACTACCAATGGCCTCAGCTAGAAACATCGGAGACGCCCGAACAACAGCCGGGCCTCACCACAACAGGGCTCGGCCATCCCCTCATTGCACGCGCTCATCGCATCCCCAATGACCTCGACCTCCGTGGAGAAGGCCATATGGTGCTGGTCACCGGCTCCAACATGTCCGGAAAAAGTACGTTCCTTCGAACCGTCGGCATTAACCTTTGCCTCGCGCAAGCCGGAGGGCCTGTCTGCGCCACCACCTTTTCCTGGTCATGGCTTCAACTCTATTGCTGTATCCGAGTCACCGATGCCCTGGACGAAGGACTGTCGTATTTCTATGCCGAAGTCAAACGGCTCAAAGTGATCTTGGACGCCGTCCGCACCATCACTTCGTACCCAGTCTTGTTTTTGATTGATGAAATTTACCGAGGCACGAATAATCGGGAACGGTTAGCAGGCAGTGAAGCCTTTGTCCGAGTGCTTCAAGACAGTCGAGGACTGGGAATGATTTCCACACACGACTTGGAACTCACCGGCCTGGCAGATATCAACGGACATATTCGCAATGCACACTTTCAGGAATCAGTAGAAGACGGCACGCTACATTTTGACTACCAACTGCGCCCCGGACCCTGCCCCACCACCAACGCCCTCCGCATCATGGCCCAAGAGGGGCTGCCAGTACCAAAAACAGTGAGAAGTGAGAAGTGAGAAGAAAAAAAGGGTTAAACAAGAAGAGGTGGAAGGGGGAAAAGGAAGGGTTCTAGCTTCTATCTGATAACTTCTAACTTTTTCCTTCTCACTTTCTACTTCTTAGGGGGCCACCAGCCCTCCACCTGGAGCTTGATCGGTCTTCGAACCGGTGGACGTGCCGCATTGCGCACAAAGGTACTCATAAAGATTTCCACTGGGTAGAACCAGCAGCAATTTTTCACGAGCCGGCGTTGCGGTCTGACAGGTTGGGCAATACAGCAAAGACGCTCGAAGTGATTCAAATTGCTTGGGATCCCGTTGAGGACTGGGAGGACGGCGTGGTCGAACCCCGTGAGTGGGACGAGGACCGCCTGGAAACGGGGACATTGGCATATACCGATCTTAGCGAAGGACTCTTAACCGGTCAAGAAACAAACGGTGATGTGCCATTTGTGCAAGGACCTCTCGGTGATAGCTGAAATCACCACTCCTTTTGTTCAACCTCCAAGCTAAACCACGGTTATCACTCTCCCCGTCAAGCAACTACGCACAAAAAAATCTATTCCAATCGGAAATTATCTACATAAAGCGAGAAGGCTTTTGGCGGATTGACGGCAAAGATGATAATAGACTTGAGGGCACTCAGATCCATTTCCCGGACCAACGGTGCTTGGCGAATTCTCTCTAATGGAATTTCAATATGGTTGAGGCCAGGCACAATAGTGAAGGCTTGGTTGAACCGATCTGAATGTTCATTGTTGTGGTAGGCATCATCAATTCGAATGACCACTGATTGTGGGTTCTGTAACTCCGAAAAGACGTCCAATTGGAATGAGGTCAATCCTCGCCAGTCGGGATAGGGCTCCTCGATGCGGATGCCGGGATACTTCTG
>JAOUQB010000553.1 GCA_029879555.1 Nitrospirota bacterium
TTCAAGCACCGTACACACGTAAGGAACATGAATCGTGGCGACCTCCCAAATAACCCTAGGATTCACGTTGCCGTAGTCGTGGGCCACGATATTGCGCATGCCGCGCATTTGACGAAAGGAAAGTTGAGGCAGGGCCTTTTTGGTCTCTTCATCCAAATGGGCCGTCGCTTCTCCAATGATTTCAACCCGCCTGATAACCGCATCTTATTTTTGCTGATCGGCGCAGAATGTCACGGAGGCGGCCTAGTTGGTCAGCCTTCATAGATACAGACAGCAGAAGCAAGAATATGCTCTCGGGCGAATCGATTCGGCGAGGCTTCCAAGGAGGGACGGAGGACAAAATCCACCGGAGTTCCAAGCAGTTCTTCAACTTCTCCGGCCATTTCTAGGAGGGTACCGGTCGGAACAGCTTCGTCCAATGTGACCAGCAAGTCAGTATCACTACCTGGCGCGTGTTGCCCTCTCGCCACAGAGCCAAAAACCTCGAGGCGCTGAATGCGATGCTTTTCACAGAAAGGTCTGAGAAGATGCGCCAATGTGGATGGGGAAAGTACAGCAGGTTGCTTGCTCATGAGCTCATGATAACTGTCTGGCCATTTTCAGGCAAACCTGTTGTGGCCCAGTGAAAAGAGAGAGCTCAACAATGAAGAGACCCATCAGAAGGTATTCTATGGAGAACCAAGCAATCAGTGAAACCCCTTTCCCTCGTCACGCAAGGCTTGAGGGCAACCTTCAACTCCTGTCGTCGGACTGGCTCTGAATCTGTCCTCAGATCGCTGGCCAGCCCAACTTCAGGAGACCTTCTCTTCGGCTGACAGATATTTCCATCAACCAGGAGCGAGTCTGGACGCCCGCATGGCACACTCGATTTCTCCCAGATGGACAAACCGATTCCGGCCCCGGGCTAGCGTCTTGAGCACACCGAAACCCGTTGTTGTTGTTCCTGTTCGTCGGGTTGTTCCTGTTGCGGTTTGTCGTTCGTAGGTTCCTGGTTTCGTTGTTGTTCCAAGAGCCCCCGCGCAGAACCTTGCCTCACCTTCTTGACTCGCCCCCCTTTCCCCTGATGAACCACCAAGGGAAATCGGCCAACATCTGTTCGCGTAACCGATACGTGTTGGCATGTTGAGCATGGGCCACCCAACTCTGCACACACGCCCGGACCTGTTCAATCTGACGGGTCCCATTCCGTACCTCCTGATCATATCGCCGAAATCGCCGCCGGGCCCGCTTCACATTCCCGGCGTCCAAACGCCGGTACCCAGGAAATATTCGATAGCCCAAAAAAGTACACCCACTCGAAACAGGGGCCACAAAACATTTCCGGGCATGCAACCGCACACGCAAGGATGCACAACAGTCCTCCACCGCCGCATGCGCCTCATGCAACCAACGCTTCGAGGACGCAAACAACAAAAAATCATCCACATACCGGACATATCCCGGACAACGGAGGGATTCCTTCACAAAATGATCCAACGGATCCAAATACACATTCCCAAAAAACTGGCTGGTTTGATTCCCAATAGGCAATCCCCGTGAACGAGCCCATGGCGCGAACAAATCATCCTCCGGAAAATACCAGACCGGACCCCGCTCCGAGCCCCCATGCCGAACAATCTGGGCGATCAACCACAACACATCTGGATCCTTCACCCGTACCGTCAGAAGATCCAGCAAGACCTGATGGTCAATCGATGGGAAAAACTGCGCCAGATCACATTTCAACACGTACCGGTATCGTCGAGCATACGAAGAGGCCCGTTCCACCGCCGCATGGGTGCCCTTCCCCTTTCGGCAGGCATAGGAATCATAGAGAAATCGCCGCTCAAAGAGCGGCTCAATCACCTGGCAAAGGGCATGATGCACCACTCGATCTCGAAATGGGGCCGCGCTAATCACCCGCGGCTTCTTATCCCGAATCACAAACGTCCGAAAGGGGCCAGGTTGATAGGTCCGAGTCCGCAAGGCAGACTGGACATCCACCAATTCGGGTTCAAGATTCAGGAAAAAGTCACTGACATTCGGACGCCGCCGCTTCCCGCGTTGAGCCAAATGGGCCGCCCGCAACAGATTCGGAAAAGCCGTGAGCCGGTCAAACATGGTTCCCATCGCTACGAGCTCGCTTCGAAGCGGACCCACCCGCCGATTTGCCGTCCAATTCCCGTCACTTGCACGCAGGCATGTTCATATTGCCGAAGACTCGTAAACCCTAAGTCTTTTCCCATTCGAATTAAGAGACGTAACT
>JAOUQB010000073.1 GCA_029879555.1 Nitrospirota bacterium
CTTCGATAATCCACAAGGCTTCACGCCTGGCGTTGGCTATGCCCGCTTGGTTCAACAGGTCGACAGCGTCACGATATAATTGAAAAGAAGACAGGGATGAGGGCATCGTGGCCTCCAATAGAACATGGGCCAAAAACACGGCACGACAACAATCAGGGAATGGTTATTGGAAAGATTTATTGAGCCTTGAGAGCCGTGACCAAATCATCCAGATCGCCTTCCATGACGCGATCCAATTTATGCAAGGTCAACCCAACGCGATGATCGGTCACACGATTTTGCGGGAAATTATAGGTGCGGACTTTTTCGCTACGCTCTCCGGTCCCAACTTGAGACCGCCGCTGTTGAGCAATGGAGGCCTCCTGCTTTTCACGCTCGGCATCACCGATTCGTGTCCGCAGCGTTCTCATGGCTTTCGTCCGATTTTTGAGTTGGGACCGCTCATCCTGGCAGGTCACGACCACTCCGGTGGGAATATGGGTAATCCGAACCGCAGAATACGTCGTATTCACACTCTGCCCGCCGGCCCCTGAAGAACAATACGTATCGATTCGTAAATCCTTGGGATCGATCTGCACCTCCACCTCTTCCACTTCCGGCATCACCGCGACCGTGGCCGTTGAGGTGTGGATACGTCCATTGGCTTCAGTCGCCGGAACACGCTGAACCCGATGCACTCCACTTTCATACTTAAAAAATCCAAATGCCCCCTTGCCCTCAACCAACAACACGGCTTCCTTGATTCCACCAATACCCGTTTCGTGAGATTCAATTAATTCCGTCCGTAACCCCTTCGATTCAGCAAATTTGAGATACATGCGGAGCAGATCTCCGGCAAACAACGCCGCTTCACCGCCTCCGGTTCCAGCACGAATTTCAATGAAGGAATTTTTATTATTCCCTTCGTCTTCAGGACACAACAACTCAACCACTTGAGTCTCTAAAGATTGACGACGAGCCTCCAAGCTCTCCAACTCTTCACTGGCCATCCGCCGCATATCAGGGTCAAGCTGTGAATCCTCCATCATGACTTGTGATTCGGAAATTTCTTCAAGCACTCGCCGGTACTCACCAAACATACTGGCAATCGGCTCCAGCTCTGCCCGTTCTTTATTCAGTGAAACCAGGAGAGCCGATTGCGCCAACACAGCCGGATCCGTCAACTGATCGTTGAGCGTATCGTATTTATTCGCAATGGCCTCCCAGCGACTCAAGAGGCCACCCTCACGTAATTCTGCTTTGGTCAGATTCGCCATACACGCACCACATGTGAACGATAAGAGTTCGAAACAGCCTTCCCCCAGAAACCGTCTGTTGAGATAAAGAGCGAATGCAACGAAAAATTGCCCAAGAAGGGTCATGCAGCCGACAGGGTATACTCAATACCTGCATTGGCTGGATGAGATGACTACGTCATGAGGGAGGACAACTGAGAGCGGAAAATTCGATTAGGCTTTAGCCTTAGCTTTCGTCGTCGTTGTTTTCTTGGAATATTTTTTATTAAAGCGTTCCACCCGTCCCTCAGCATCCACAATTTTTTGCGTGCCGGTAAAGAAGGGATGACAACTTGAGCAAATATCGACTTTCAAATCTCCCACGGTGGTCCGTGTTTGATAAGACATGCCACAGGCACAACTCACGTTCGCAAATTCATATGTTGGATGGATTCCCTTTTTCATGCTTTCTCCTTCGCCAGACCGGACCAAATATTTCTTGAGGAATATAATCTCTCTCGCAAATGTTTGTCTATTGTGAATTATCGATTCATGGATTGCAAGAACTCATTATTATCTTTCGTGCCCCCGATCTTATCCATGAGAAATTCCATGGCTTCCATTGTCCCAAGCGGGCTTAACACCTTTCGAAGGATCCACATTTTGTTCAGGCGGTCACGATCAACCAGCAATTCCTCTTTCCTGGTGCCCGATTGGCTGATATCAATGGCCGGGAAGAGCCGTTTATCGGCTAACCGCCGATCCAAATGCACTTCCATATTGCCCGTTCCCTTGAATTCTTCAAAAATGACATCATCCATTCGACTGCCGGTATCAACCAGGGCAGTGGCGAGAATCGTCAAACTCCCTCCAAATTCTATATTACGAGCAGCCCCAAAAAACCGTTTGGGCCGTTGCAAGGCATTGGAATCCAACCCACCGGACAGGACTTTCCCACTTGGAGGTGAGATCGTATTGTAGGCCCGAGCCAACCGGGTCACACTATCTAACAAAATGACCACATCTCGTTTATGCTCAACGAGCCGCTTTGCTTTTTCCATGACAATTTCGGCAACCTGCGCATGCCGTTGTGGAGGTTCGTCAAAGGTTGAACTAATCACCTCGGCAGCTTTGACCTGCCGCTGCCAATCGGTGACCTCTTCTGGCCGCTCATCAATCAGCAACACAATGAGAATAATTTCAGGATGATTGGCAATAATGGCTCGAGCCACGGCCTGAAGTAACATCGTCTTCCCCGTTCTGGGGGCGGCCACAATGAGGCCCCGCTGACCTTTACCGATAGGGGTCGTTAACTCCATCACGCGGGTACAATATTCTTCTCGGTCAAATTCCAGATTAATCCGTTCTTCCGCATAGAGCGGCGTCAGGTTATCAAACAGAATTTTATCGCGTTGAACTTCCGGCTCATCATAGTTAATTTTTTCGACCTTTAAGAGCGCAAAATACCGTTCCCCATCCTTGGGAGGACGAATCTGGCCAGAGACAATATCCCCGGTCCTCAGATTAAACCGTCGAATTTGCGAGGGGGAAATATAAATATCATCAGGCCCCGGCAAGTAGTTTGAGTCTGGTGCCCGAAGAAAACCAAACCCATCAGACAGCGTCTCTAAGACGCCTTCGCCGAATATGACACCATTTTTATCACTTTGGCCCTGTAGAATGGAGAAAATCAGCTCTTGTTTGCGCAAATTTGGCGCGCCATCAATCTTGAGGCCTCGGGCTAATTCGTTCAACTCTCCAATTGACTTCTGCTTCAGTTCGGCAAGATGCATAAGATTACTCCATTGGTTGGCCGGAAGGATTTCCTAGGGACTGCGAGTAGGAAAAATGTTGGAAAGGGTACATATGTGGAAGTTCATCACCGGGTTAAGGTTGCACATTTTTTTGAATGTCCTGTCAGGGCAGGACGGAACGCTCGTCGACACTCATGATATTTCTACTGAAATGATGACGTTCGGGAAAAATGTTCAGGGCGAATGAGGAACCACTCTTGTCTACAGCAGCTGTGATGTCCTATCTACGATTTGGGTTAAAACTAAAAATTCCGGGAAGTTAATTAGGCAGATAACGATTTTTCAATTATTGGGTAGGGCGTGATACCTATGTATCTCACACTCGAATACCTTGTCAATAGTTTCCTTATCGGACCCGGGCAGAAAAAGCTTAAGCCTAGAGAAATTGTCACTGGTTTTATCAGAAGGGCAGAAGGTTGGCACCATTCTGTTTAGTATGGTAAACCATCCCTATCCTAATTGAAAGCTCACCGGAGGATTTTTTCATGTCCGATTCAGGATTTCCATTTTCCAGTGAACGGATTTTCACTCTTTCAGAAGCCAATGCGCTCGTCCCTGAGCTGGAACAACATTGGACGTCGATTAAACAAGGCCGCCAAATTTTGATCGACACCCGCGATGAAGTCAAAAGGGCCAGCGAAAACGCAGCAGTCGGTGGCGGAACTGTTGTAGGTGTTAAATATATCAAAGGGTTACAGGATATTAATGGAAGCCTGCACGCCATTCAGGAAATGGGCGTGGTCATCAAAGATGTCGAAATCGGCCTTTGCGACTTTCCATTCATGTACAACGATAAACTGGTGTTTTTATGTTGGAAATCTGGAGAAGCCACGGTTGGATGGTGGCACGATATCGATAGCGGATATTCCAACCGCCAACCCATCGACCAACCCGAGCCCTAACCTACGCCACGCTTCGCGCTGCCTTCATCTATCTTTTTCAAGACATCATGGGCTTGTCCCCCATTACATGATACCCACAAGAGAAAGAGGCCAATGAAATTTGTCATTTTGGGGAAAGACGGGCCGGAGGGAGCTGTCAAACGACCATTGCATCGCGAGGCCCACCTTCAACGTCTTGAGCAATGGGCACAACAGGGGAAAGTGATTTTGGCTGGGCCCTTAACCGATAAGTCTGGAAGCCTCATCGTGGTAGAGGCAAATTCTTTGGAAGAGGTGCAGACCTTTGCCAATGAAGATCCCTACATGATTCATGGAGTATTCCAGGAAGTCACGGTTCATCCCTTCATGCAAGTCTTTCCTCGTGAATCGGCTTAAAAAATATTTTTAAATCCAAGACACCCTCGTTCATCATTACGCAATAGACGAGAGGCATTCAAAACCCTGAAGAGGAAAAATCTGAACAAGTTCGTGCTAGGCTTTCACACCTCGACCCGGCTTATTTGATGGAACCAGCGAACTGACACATCGCCATTCTTCCGGGCGAACAGGCTGGACCGAAAGACGAGAGCCCTTTCGAAGAAGCTCCATATGCTCCAAGCCCTTAATGGTTCGCAAATATTCCAAGGCCAAAGGATGCGGGAAGGTTGTGAGCAGTTTGATATCGACGAGAAACCAACGAGGAGCATCGGAGGTACTTTTGGAATCGAAGTACCGACTGTTGCGATCAAACGCATAGGGATCAGGATAGGCGGCTTTCACCACCTCCACGGTTCCAACAATTGCTGGAGGGTCGGCGTTGCTATGATAAAAAAACCCTCGATCCCCAACCTTCATTGACTTCAGAAAATTACGGGCTTGATAATTTCGCACGCCTTCCCAACACGTGGTTTGACTCGGGGATTTAGCCAAATCTTGGATAGAAAAACTTGTGGGTTCCGATTTCAATAACCAATACTGAGGCATAACCCTCCGGTATACGCTAAATTGTCGATACCAAATCATCTCTTCCTAGATGAGGCTGGGAATTATAAAGGGTTACAAGGACACAGAACAATCTAGTGTTTCAAAAGAATGAAGCCCGTCTCCCACTTCATATTCGCCCTATGCACCCATGCTCATGATTGATCAATTCATCCAATTCGCCGAATCATGGATTTCCAAAGAAATGTGGGTCGGCCTGATTGCATTTTCTGTCATCGCCTTTGTAGGTACCCTGATTGCCATTCCAGCCATTCTCATCCGCCTCCCTCCCGACTATTTTCAAAACCAGCACCATCAACCCTGGTTTGCCAACCATCATCCAGTGGTTCGAACCCTCGGGCTCATCGTCAAAAACCTGGCAGGCATTATTTTTCTCCTGGCAGGGATCGCGATGTTATTTCTTCCAGGACAAGGCCTCCTGACCATGCTGTTGGGAATTCTCTTTATCGATTTTCCCGGCAAACATCGCTTAGAAAAAAAACTGATTCAGCATCCCAAAATTCTTCAGGCCATTAATGCATTCCGAGAGAAAGCTGGGAAACCCCCATTCATATTTGAGTAAACCGCAGCCGAGCAATTCTTCCTCCAGATTCTCTACAGAAAGTTCCATGGTGAGCCTATTGAATATTTTTCTCACATAGCCCATTCATTCCCTGAACGAAATCTGGATGTAGCTGATGGGAATGGTCAAAAAAGTCCGTCCAGCAAGGCCGCAGCCAGGTTGACGCACGGAGCGTACTCACAGTACGTGAGCACGGCAACATGGCGAGAACGCTGCTGGCGGCTTTTTTCAACATTCCCCCCGGTTTACTCCTCCCAAGTCCATTGATAGGATATTTTCTTCATGACCACTCTCCATAAATTGGGCTGGTTGGGATTAGCCATTCTCTGCGCGATCGCCTTTGGCCACGTCGTCGGCGTTCTCAATCCCTACGAAAAAGTGAATGGCCTTTGGCTCGTCGTCGCGGCTTCGTGTTTCTACGTCCTGGCCTATCGTTTTTATGGACGTTTTTTAGCTCGACGTGTCATGGATCTTGACGACCGTCGCCGAACCCCAGCCTATCGCCTGGAAGACGGGACCAATTTTTATCCCGCCAACAAATACATTCTTTTTGGTCATCATTTTGCCGCCATTGCCGGAGCCGGGCCTTTGCTGGGCCCCGTGTTGGCTTCGCAATTCGGGTTTCTTCCAGGATTCTTGTGGATCGTGATTGGCGCGGTGCTAGCCGGAGCCGTCCAGGACTTTATCATTCTGGTCGCATCCATGCGTCGCAATGGGCGGTCGCTCCCAGAAATCGCGCATGCGGAATTAGGCCCCATTACGGGGTTAGCCACCGCCGTCGCGGTACTTTTTATCGTAGTCGTCGCACTCGCCGGGTTAGGCCTAGCCGTGGTCAATGCGTTGTATGACAATGCCTGGGGCACCTTCACCATTGTCATGACCATCCCCATCGCCTTTCTGATGGGCCTGTATTTACACATATTTAGACCCGGACAAGTCGGAGAAATGACGATCATCGGCTTGGTGCTATTAGTCCTAGCTATAATTTTTGGGCGCACGGTGGCCCAATCAGATTGGGCCGAATGGTTTTTGTGGGACCGCACCACCCTGACCTGGTGCCTGGCAGCCTATGGGTTTCTCGCCTCAGTCCTCCCGGTCTGGATTCTCTTGGTGCCGCGAGATTATTTATCCACGTTCATGAAATTGGGCGTGATCGGCCTACTCGGCGTCGGAGTCATCGTGTTGGCCCCCACCATTGAAATGCCAAGAACCACTGAATTTATCAGCGGAAACGGCCCCATCATTCCCGGCACACTCTTTCCCTTTCTCTTTATCACGATCGCCTGTGGGGCCATCTCCGGATTTCATTCTCTCGTGTCATCCGGTACCACCCCCAAACTTATCAGCCACGAATCTCAGGCCATCGTCGGTTACGGCGCCATGCTGTTAGAAAGTTTCGTAGGCGTGATTGCGTTAATTGCTGCTTGTCTCTTGGTCCCTGGAGATTATTTTGCGATCAATACGCATCTCTCCATAGAAAGTTTAGCCGCCATGGGATTTCCCACGGCCCATATTCAAGAACTTTCCAGCATGGTGGAGGTGGATGTTTCCGGACGACCAGGGGGCGCCGTGTCTTTGGCTGTGGGGATGGCGTCCATCTTCTCTGGACTTCCCGGCATGTCCGGCCTCATGGCCTACTGGTATCAATTTGCCCTGCTGTTTGAAGCGCTGTTTATTCTTACAACCATTGATGCTGGGACTCGGGTGGCCCGTTATCTGGTTCAGGAACTAGGCGGACGAGCCTATGCCCCATTAAAACAGATCAATTGGTGGCCAGGTGTCTTGGGAGCCAGCCTATTCGTCGTCGGAGCCTGGGGCTATCTGATTGGAACAGGAAGTATCGCGACCATCTGGCCTATGTTTGGCGCGGCCAATCAACTTTTAGGTATGCTGGCACTCTGCATTGCGACCACCGTGCTGATTAAAATGCAGAAGGTCTCATACCTATGGGTCACCGTCCTTCCCATGATCTTTGTAGGCATCATTACGCTCGCGGGATGTTACGAACTCTTTTCTCTTTTTGTCAGTCGCGCAACCTCAGGGGATAGTGCACACGCACTGACAATGAGTATCAATGCGGCTTTGGTGGGATTCGTCGCTCTGTTAGCCATCGTGGTCCTGGTCGATAGCGCACGCAAATGGTATGGCTATCTGGTTCGTAAGAACCCGTTGAACAGCACTGAGGTGTTTGAAGGCGAAGGTATTAATATTCCGGCTGGCCCATGTTGTTGATTTTTTTCTCTTGACGCCTGACGCCTCACCCTTTACGAAGATGAAAAACGGGGCTTAGCATTTTCTCACCCATTCCAACAAGAGAGGATTGATATGGCGGATAATTATTCATTCGATGTGGTCTCCCGCATCGACATGCAAGAAATGAAAAACGTGGTCGATCAAACGTTAAAAGAAATTGGACAGCGCTATGATTTCAAGGGATCCAAAAGCGAGCTCACGCTCAAGGAAAAAGAGAAGATCTTAGTGGTGCTATCGGATGACGACTACAAACTCAACGCGGTGTTGGACATTCTGAAAGCCAAGTGCGTGAAACGAAATGTCTCATTAAAAGGGTTGACCTATGGCAAGGTGGAAGAAGCCCTCGGTGGGACGGTTCGGCAAACCATCACGATTCAAAGCGGGCTGCCGGATGACAAAGCGAAAGCCATTACGAAATCCATCAAAGAAGCCAAATTCAAGGCCCAAGGACAAATTCAAGGGGAACAAGTTCGGGTGCAAAGCAAAAGTAAAGATGAATTACAAGCGGTCATGACCCATCTGAAAGCCCAGGATTTTGGACTGGATCTGCAGTTTGAAAATTATCGGTAAACCACGAGTGACGACCCCTTGTTCAGGTTTTGTCTTTTTCGAGAGTACTTTCACACCACAGGCCTAAGCGATTCAAAGATCGATCAAGGGCCTGCTGCCCGGCTTGAGCCCGTAGGATTTCCAATGATTCCTGCCGTGTCGGCTGGCTTGCTCCAATTGGAACATCTAATAATTCAAGCTCTTCAGTGGCTGAACCTGGAAGATTTACGATCGCAACACCATCAGCCAGCCGCAGCAACCCCACTTCTGCAAGAGCCGTGTTTTCCACAACAGTTCCACTCATCTGCGTCATCATCCGTTCTTCACCCAAGGTCACGGGCCCTGAACGTTCCCGACTCGATAACACCACCAACAGAAGATGGGAAATCCCGAGCTCCTGTCCACGTGAAATAAATGCCTTCTGAATTTGGTCTCGTTGCGTTGAAGCAGGAAACTCAATCGGCACGACCGAAGCCACCCCACACCGACGGATTATGAATTCCTCCGTACGTCGACTTAGCGTGTCGAGAAAGGGTTGGACAATCGACGGGGCTGCACCAGACCCTGTCATATCAGAATGGACAACCAGACCGATCCGTTGCAGTTGAGGCCACAACAAATCAGTCTG
>JAOUQB010000554.1 GCA_029879555.1 Nitrospirota bacterium
GTCCTTCATGGGTTTTTGGAAAGATTTTCTTCCGCTAATGACCCCCATTCCCCCGGCGCGTTTGTTAATGACGGCGGTACGAACTGCCTGATGTAAATCGTCCTTGCCTGATGGCCCTCCCGAGTTGATCATGCCGACACGACCCATAAAGCAGTTGGCCACTTGATAGCGAACCAGATCGATGGGGTGCTCACTGGTTAGGACCCGATAGACCCGGTCATCAGTTCGACCGAAATTGATTGCAGGATAACCCCCGTTTTTCTCGGCCTGCTTTTGCTTAATGATATCGGCCTCAATGGTCGCCCCCAGATAATTTCCCTGTCCGGTCAAGTCTGCGGCGTTGTGAAAATCTGTGCCGTCTTTTTTGAAGGCACTGTTTCGAAGATACGCCCATAGCACTGTCGCCAGACCCAGTTCATGGGCATGGGCAAAGGCTTCGCTGATTTCTTGTATTTGGCGACGAGATTCCGGAGAACCGAAATAGACCGTGGCGCCAATGGCTACCGCTCCCAAGTCAAAGGCCTGATTCACGCTTGCGAAGAGGGTTTGGTCGTGGATGGCTGGGTACGTGAGTAGTTCATTATGGTTAATTTTGACGAGGAATGGAATCTTGTGGGCGTATTTGCGGCCCACCGAACCTAGAATGCCTAAGGTCGAGGCTACGGCGTTGCAACCCCCTTCCAAGGCGAGCCGAATAATATTCTCAGGGTCGAAGTAGATGGGATTGGGAGCGAAGGAAGCGCCAGCCGAATGTTCCACCCCTTGATCCACGGGAAGAATGGAAAGATAGCCAGTCCCGGCCAGTCGACCGTGATCGAAGAAGGTTTGCAGGCTACGCAATGTGCGCGGTCTCCGGTCACTCAGTGCCACAACCCGATCCACGAAGTCCGAGCCGGGTAAGATTAAGCCCTCCTTAGGGATCGTCGTGCACTGGTGAAGGAGAAGTGTATCCGCCTCGTCAGCTAATAGAGTTTCAATATTGGTCATCAAGGGATCTCCTCAGCAGTTAGTTTGTCTCACACTCTTTAATTTGTCGGAACATCAGATTGTCCTTTGAGCAGTAGCACCGAGCATGGAGCATGATGAACAGTGGCATGGGACACACTGCCATGAGCGAGTCGGTCCAGCGGCGGGCGATTAGATGTACCCATGAGAACCAATTGTGGCTGAAGCGATGCGATCTGTTCTTGAATGATCGATGAGGGCGCCCCTGGTTCGACCACGCGGTCTGTTTGATAGCCAAGTGTGGTCAGTTTGTTGGTGACGTCTTGTGTAAAATGGACACTGCCTCGTTGCAGTTCTTGTTTCCAACCCTCAGGCAGCAGGGCTCCCATCGGAAGCACGGGTTGGACAAAAGGGATCACATGGAGCACAGAAAGATGGGGAGGGCTTTGAAAAGGCTTCTCCGCTAACCAGTCAATGGCCCATGTCGCATCCAGAGAATGCTCGATGGGAAGCAGCAGGTTTTTGAGTGGTATCAGGGAAGATTTAACAAGGAGTGTGGGGCAAGGGGCCTGGATGGTCACTCGATGCGACACGCTTCCGAGTATGTGTTCCCGAAACACCCCCAGCCCGCGAGAGCCCATGAGAATCAGATCGGCGGATTCTTTTTCAGCCGTAGAGAGAATGACGGAGGCGGTGTCGCCGACTTCGAGGCGTTTCGAGACCTCCCCACTCACGGCTGGGAGGAGCGAAGCGGCTGTGTTGAGGATGCGAGTGCCTTCTTTTCGTAACTCCTGTTCGGCGGCTTCCGAAAACTCTCGACCGACACGCATGCCCATTCCCGGATACGCCAGTTGGGGAATAGAAAAACAATGAAGCAGGATGATGCGATTAGGGGGAGCAAAGGCTTGAAGGCTCCGGACGGCCTCGTCAGCGTATCGTGACCCATCGACAGGAATGACAATGGTCTTGAGACGGTCAGTGCGATGATTATGGCGAGAGCTCATGGTTCCTCTTGTGGTGTTTACCTACCACGGCCTTGAAGTGCCACGACGGACTGGAGGCATGGATTGACCACAGCCTCTTCCCAGGCGTCGAAGCCGCCTACGAGATCCACAATGTTGGGATAATGGAAATGTTCCAAGAAGCTTGCGGCAATGGATGAGCGATAGCCCCCGGAACAATAGACCACAACCGTATGATCGGTGGGGATTTCAGAAAGTCGCGTGGAAAGATGTTGCAGGGGAATATTGCGGCTATCATCAATGTGTCGAATTGTCCACTCCTGGGTG
>JAOUQB010000555.1 GCA_029879555.1 Nitrospirota bacterium
CTTTGAGCATCACCGGAATTTTATTTTTCGCCCCGACCGTAAACAGATCAATCTCTCCACTTACCTCTTGGTAAAACGGCTCTTCCGTCACGTGGAATTGTTCAATACCGTATTCCTGACCCTTCATTGGCAATCCTGTTCAAATCGTCTCATGGTGAATAGCGAAAAGGGAACGGTTGAAAAAATCCGCCAGCGGCGTTCTCGTCATTTTTCTGTGCTCACGTACTGAAAGTACGCTCCGCGCAGAAAAACGGCTGTGGTCTTGCTGGGCGAACTTTTTTGAACCGCCCCGAGGCCACTGATAGGCAATAGACCTTGGGGCCACTATGCCCTTGGAAATTATTATTAATCAACAGTCTTAAAATACTTATGGTCATCATTATACGGGGGTCAGGAAAGAGAGGACAACTCTGATGTGAGCGCGAAGCGAGTTGGTTTTCCCTGCTCTCAGCGCATCGGGTGCGCAATGAAATTTGAGACCAGTTGAGTCGGGCGGTAGGCATGTTTGGTCCGTGCAACACTTGGGAGCCCTGAATCACTCATCGTATTGATGAACGGGTACTGTTGAACGGTGCGGCAGAATTCTCTGAAGAGATAGGGGGCCAATCCAGGGATAGACCGATCGGCCACTTCTAGTAACAGGCAAAAGACCTCGCGAGATCGAGGATAGCCGAAGGCATAGGCTTTAATCGAGCCATCCACCCAGACGACGTGACCCGTCAAACCAAGTTCGCGATATTCTTGGAGCACCACCCGATGGGCACTGCTAGCCTCTCGCACCATGACTCGAGCGATATGTCCATGGGGCCCAACTTGGGGAACGGCAATTTCTTCTGTTTGGCGCACCCACCGATCAAACAACGCCAGACATCCATCACGATCCATCATCCGATACGGGGCCATGCGTAGGCGATGTGCACGAATAAACCGATTATAGGCTGCACGTGGAGACTTGTAGGCATTGGCTTTCATCTGGACGACATCTGCGGTCTGGTAGAGGTAGTGCGAATCGTTCTGTGTGAGTGCATAGCCCCATGGCCGAATGACCTCCTCAAGTTCCGCAGGAAGGTTTTCAATCCTGGTGACTTGGGATCCTTTGTTGCGCGCCTCCATCATCGCCATGACATGATCCAGGACATCGTGTAAGGAACCGGATGATGGAGAGCCCACTCCTGGACTTGGCCCCAGGGGAGGGAGTGGCATAAACAGACCGTCCGCATATTCGGCAAAGAGACACCACCAGCCATCCACTTCGGTCCAGGCATAGCTCAACACATTTTTCCACATGTAATGGGGAGGGAAGGCCCATGTGGCGAGAGGGGTCTGACCGCCCAACGCGGTGGACATCATGCACTGATGTGCCCGGAATTGATCCTTAATGTGTAAGGGATGGAGGATGAGAGACATGAAGAGTGTGCTGGAATTTCAAGAGAGACCGACCGCCAATGTCATAACATTTTCATAACAGCACTCTCTTTATACGGGATGGATGGTCTGTGAGGAAAGGGAGATTTGTGCCCCAGACGTGGGGAAAGCCACCTTGTCTGGATTTACAGGGGCATGCTACCATTCTGACCATTCTATGCTTCAACAAGGACCTAGGGCACCTGTGTGTCTGTGACTTCTTTGAGTTGGGGTGCCTCGGTACCCGGCATCGCTCTTTCTCCGCTTCTCAAATCTAAGGAAATCAGCGTGAGCCGCCTCCTACGATCGCCATCCGTAGCTGTCACAGGATTGGCCTTTTCCCGCATGAGACCAACGTTACTCGGGTTATCAACAACACACATGCTCTCATGACGCCGAATCCTCACCAAGGTTTTCGAACGCATCTGATCAATGATGGGCTGTTTGTGGAGGGAAAAGACGATTCCTGGCGTATTGGCTGCCATCCGTTTGTCCTGTCTGCTCAACAAGCCACATTTCTCAAAGACCTGGGGCAGCATCTGCTGGCGTTTTATCAGGCCCTCAATCGGATCTATCTGGAAAGCCTGAAGGGTACGCAACCCCAATGGGTCCATGCCTATCTCGATATTGGGAAACCGGACGACCTGCTAGATTTCGCCCGAATGAATCGGTTCAAGAATCATATCCCTGGGGTCATTCGACCTGATCTGATTCCGACCGATTCTGGCATGGCGTTGACGGAACTGGACTCGGTACCGGGTGGCATTGGGTTAACCGGAAGCCTGAGTCGCATGTACGCGCAACAGGGCCTTTCAGCGTGGCCGAAT
>JAOUQB010000556.1 GCA_029879555.1 Nitrospirota bacterium
TAAATTCAAATACCAGGAGCGTTTCGGGTAGGTCTTCACACGCTCCATGAACCCCTTCCGCACCAGCACAAAAGCCAAACCTGGAAACCCTTGAATACATTTCTGCGCAGCGCCGGCCACCAAATAAATCTTACTCCCACCGATATCGACGGCCTCGCCGCCCAAGCCACTCACCGAATCCAACATAAAGACGCGGTTTTTGGCATCCACCATTTCTGCAATTTCTTTGACAGGATTAATGAAACCCAGCGTTGTTTCATGATGCACCATGGCCACGGTATACACCTCAGGATGTTGGATCATGGCCTTTTCGATCATCTGAATGTCCGGCGTCACACCCCAATCATATTTCATATCAGGGACACCCAACCGATGCATTTTGATCATGGCCGACAACCGATCCCCATACACCCCATTGGTGATGACCATGGCCCGCTTGCCCAAGGGCAGACTGGACAGCAGCGCCGCTTCGACCGCAGCTGTGCCAGAACCCGTCAGGATAATTGCCGTATATTCGTCCTCCTCCCCAGGAACAAATGCTTTCAGCAATTTGTGGCGAATATCACCAATCAACTCCGCGCATTCGGATTCCCGATGACAAATATCCGGTTGCAGCAGCGCCTGTCGCACACGATCAGACACATTCACCGGGCCGGGATTTAATAAAATCATCTCTACAATTCCTTTATGATGACCAGATGGTTTCTACAAGTGTGATTTATGCCAGGCTCTGCTTAAATCGCTTCGTCATCTCCGCTGGCGTCAGGGCAATACGATCAGCCTCTTCCAATTGCTCATTCACTTTAATGAGCAGAAAACTGGGGCCAGAATCCGCGAGCATCGTCTTAAACTCATACACAATATCTTCTTTTTCCCACACACGTTCCACATTCACATAGCCTGCGGCTTTGGCCATTTTATCCAAGCCAACCACACGGGAATAGGTAGGTTGGTTCCCTGTGGTCCCATACACTTCGTTATCGAAGACGACATGAATCAAGTTCTTCGGTTTCAAAGCCCCAATAGTCGCCAGCGTCCCCAAACTCATCAGAACATTACCATCCCCATCAAACACCACCACCGTTTTCTCCGGCTGTGCTAAGGCCAACCCTAATCCAATCCCCGCCGTGGCCCCCATCGACCCGATCATATAAAAATTCTGGTCACGATCACGAAGTTTGCACGCCTCACGCGAAGGAAATCCATTACACACAATGAGCGGCTGATCGGTCAGCAATTCAAAAATCGCCGTCATCGCCTGCGCCCGGCTCTGCATCACCCCTTCTTCAGGACCAATCATGTGCGCTCCGCTCTAATAAGTGAAAAGTAAGAAGTGGGAAGTAGAGAGCAAAAGTCCATCGGTTATGTACACTCGTTCCTTGTCCGTTGGTTCTTCTCACTTCGTACTTCTCCCTTTTCCCTGACGTTCAAGGTTGTACCGTTTTCACAATGCCCTTCTTCAAGAGCAGCGCCACAGGAATCCGTTGTTCCATAAAGGTTTTCGCCGTCCATTGCAGATCATCAGTGATCGTCTCCGCTGACAAGGTTCTGTGTGGGATTTTAACCGTGTCGAGCAACGTCGTCATCGTCGCTCCCATCACTAAATGTTCCGGAGCATCCTTTCCTTCAAACCCACGCCACGAAACCAAGAGCAAGCACGGAATTTGATAGATGAGGTTAAGCGATTCCAACACATTCAGGGCATTGCCTAACCCCGAATTCTGCATCAGTACGGCTGGAATTTTTCCGCCAAAATAGGCGCCCGCAGCCATCGCCACCGCCTCATCCTCACGGACCGCAGGCGTATAAAGCCGTTCTTCAGTAAGATGCGCGATGATGCCACCAAGAATCGTATCGGGGACGCCTGTAAAAAAGTCGAATCCAATCCCCTGCAGCCCTTTGACAAAGTCGTCAGCCTCTAACATAACCATCCAATCATCAAATGAAACTGTTCCGCCGTTCGCCCAATGACCACCCAGGCGCGGGTTCAACACACCATTGCAGTTGAACACGACCTACAAGAGTAAAGGATGGATAAACACCGGCACCAGGAACGGAAAAGCGCACCGAACAAGGTAGGGAGTATAGCCCCGAGAGAAGGGCATTCTCAAGAAAATGACGGGAGGAAGTTGCGAGAAAAATTCAGAAAAGAGTAGACTAGCAATAAGTTGGTTTCTTCTGATTTGGGAACGACATCATCCTCAAACCAGCCTATCAACATATGGC
>JAOUQB010000074.1 GCA_029879555.1 Nitrospirota bacterium
ATCTTGCGATTAAAGCGTTTAAACGTCAAGGCAGTGGGGCCATCGATTGCTTGATTACGGTGGCGATGGCCTATGAGGGCTTAGATGTGCCGGCTATCACTCATCTGATTTGTCTTACGCATATTCGAACCAAGCCCTGGATTGAGCAAGTCGTGCATCGTGCGACACGGATGGATCCGCTGGCCGGCCCCTACGCTGATCAGCGGGCGTATATTTATGCCCCAGACGATCGGCCGTTTCGGGAATGTCTGGACTACATTTTGGCCCAACGCAACACAGCCATCGCAGGTGCTTCACCATCATCTCAGGCGCTGGAAGATCAGGGGTTCCCCAATGGGCAGGGGTTGCTTCCCCTGACTGATCGAGCCGAATCGAGCATCCAACCGTTACATTCCGGAGTCCTGGGGATGAGCAATCAAGCCTTATGGGCCAATTTAGCGGTGCCGGCGCAATCGGAATTGCATCAGGAGACACCTAAGGAACGATTGGATCGTTTACGTCAGCAAATTGAAAAACATGTCCGGACGCATGAGCAGGCCCGGAAGCTGGCGCATGGCACGGTCAATCGGGCCGTCTATTCCCAGTTTCGAAAATCGCGTGCGGCCATGACCGAAACGGAACTCCAGAAAGTCATGAAATGGGTGAGTAAGTCATACCCGCTCTAGTCTGTCAGCAGTTTGTCAGATGCACCTTCCACACCGTAACCGCTCTTCAAATCCAACATGTCTGATGCCATAACTCAGGATACTGCCTATCGGGGCCCAGCGTTCTGGTCGTATGGGTTCCGCCCGTTCTTTTTGAGTGCCGCGCTTTTTGCGGGAATCGCCATCCCTGTTTGGGCTTTGTTGTTAACAGGGATAGAAGGTCTTCCTTTGCGCTACCAGCTACGAGAGTGGCATGTGCATGAAATGATCTTTGGTTTTCTGCCTTGCGTGATCACGGGGTTTCTCCTGACGGCTATTCCCAACTGGACCGAGCGTCCACCCATGAGAGGATGGCCGCTCATGCTGTTATGGATACTATGGGTAGCTGGACGATGGTCCTTTGCCTTTCCATGGGGCTCCCCGCTGATTGTGGCTCTGATTGACGGGACCTTTCTGGTCCTCATTGCGGGTATCGTCTGGCGAGAGATTCTGGCGGCTCAGGTGTGGGACCGGTTGCCGATTGGCGTACTGATTAGTCTATATGCTAGCGCCAACCTGCTCTTTCACGGGCTCTTTCTCAATGGTGCCGAAACAGATCTGGCTGAACGATTGGGCCTGACGCTCATCATGCTCTTGTTGGCCATGATTGGTGGAAAAATTACTCCGAGTTTTACTGAAGATTATTTGGAAGAGATCGAGGTGACGAAACAGCCAGCGCCATTTTCCCGGTTTGATGGTCTTGCGATCCTGCTCGTCGCCGTGGCCGGAGTTCTGTGGATACTGGATGTTAACTCGACGGTAATAGGTGTGGCTTTTGTGACGGCCGGGAGTCTTCACCTGATTCGTGTAAGCCGGTGGTATGGGTGGCTCACCTGGCGCGAGCCATTAGTGCTGATTCTGAATGTAGGATATGGGTGGTTGGCCATGGCGTTCCTGATTTTTGGTGGTGCTCTTCTTGGAATTGGAGTGCATGCAGAAGAGGCCATACATGTTTTGACAACAGGAGCCGTGGGTGTGATGACCTTGGCGGTCATGACTCGTGCCAGTCTCGGTCATACGGGACGAACCAAGCATGCCGGCCCTTTGACGGTCATCATCTACTTTCTCGTGAACCTTGGAGCACTATTTCGAGTATTTGGTCCAAGCCTTTCCTTGCCAGACAATCTCATTTTTGGCTTGGCTGCGGGGTGTTGGAGTGGAGCCTATGTCCTGTTTGTCGTCGGGTATGGACCTATTTTGTTTGGACCAAACAGAGATGAGTAGCCTATACATTCCACATTGCACGTTAAACCCGATGGATCTTCGTTGAAGGAAAATAACACGGTTTGAAATATATGAGCCCCCATAGGAGAGCACGACTATGCCGTCAAAGAGTTCAGATGCCGCCGCCCATCCATGGGAACCCCTTGAATATTGTGGCTTCAGGGCTAGACCTTAAAACCTTGGAGTGAGAGTTGGGCCCATCCGTAGGAAGCTGAAAAGACAGCGGATCGAAAAAAGATGGACTGGCTACAGGCTTTATCAGGCTGTCCACGAAACCGGGTTTTGACCTCTCTCGTTGTCGATCTGGCTTAATGCGTCTCCTCTCTGTTATTCTTATGTCGGGTTGGGTCTTTAAGTGTGTGGGGGACTTGAAGAAGATACGCGAATCTCCCGCACAACAAACAAACGAATAAGCTACCACGGATGGCCTGAGGAACATAGACGTTCCTGAGGTCTTTTTTTTGCGGTTTCTACATCATTGTTTGTTCTCATTTTTTAATCTAGGAGGTGTACCATGCATTTTCTCTCCCGAGGTCATCGAATCAAAACCTTTATGAGCCTGCTGACTCTTGGCGTAGGATTTATTTTGATGGGCAGCGTGTCCGCCGAACCTCCATTGGGAATCCTTGGCGATGTAACAGTCCAAAATGATTCCACACACCCCGTTCCGGTCATCATTCAAAATCCTGTCTCCGTTCAAAATCAGGAATTGGTCGAATATGAGTGCACCCAACAGATGTCGGATACTGAGGACAGCGTTGTTTGTAATTTTGGTGAGATGGTACCAATGGGGAAAATATTTGTCCTGGAATTTTTCTATGGTCGTGCCAATAACCAATTTAACTCCACAGGGGTGCAATACCACTTCAATCTTCAAAACAAATTCAGATTTTACCCACCGCCAACTGTAAAAAGCAGTGATAGCGAATTTTCAGCAAATGTTGTATTTCAACAATTAAGGAGTTCATTTTCTCATACAGGCTCAAACCTTACCGTTTTGGCATTCCGACGACCCTCAACGGGGTCAGCTACGGTTCAGGCGAGGCTCTCCGGTTATCTCATTGATGCACCCTAATAGCCGAAAACTTGGTCATTCGGTCATTCCAGGGCTGTGAGTATTGGGTTTGGGGGGAGCAGGGGACGTGTCGCTCCCTGCTTCTCTCGATTTTTTAGTAGGAGCTTCAGTAGTGGCGCGCTACGAACATCTGCCGTTGTACAAGACGGCGATGGCGTTGACGGTGTATATCGAAACGGTGGGGGGGGATCACTTCACGGAGAGAACGGACGGTCAGGAGTGACGAGACCATAGAGAGCCACCACGAATCTAACCATGTCCCCATGTTTTTCTTAGAGGGCTGTACCAACCTGTCCACCAAACCAGAACAAGACCAAGACTAACCCCCAAAGCTTGAGCCACTCTCAAGCTTTGGGGGCCATATGAAAAACATTTCCAGTCCATGCCATTCCGGGAGCACGAAATGGTTGCAACTGGGCTGGACATATTGTGGGCGTGAGTTTATTCCAGAGTGATAATGCCGCAGGCGGCTCTACCCCCACCGGCACACCCACCTACGGCACCATCAGGACAATAGGTATCCGGATTCACATGAATAATGAATGCGCTGCCGTCCCCATCAAAGAGGCTCAAGGGACCCGGGGACAAGGTTACACGAGTCGTCGTCGTATTGAGGTGTGCATTCCCCTGTGGATTAGCCTCAATATTAATCAGATCTCCACTATGAAAGGGATGGTTTCCATCGGGACTGGAAAAGCCATGGGGGCCTGGGTCAAAATGCCCAGCTGCTGCGCCACAAGGCACACAGGATGCCGTTTCATGAAGGTGAACCGCATGCTTTCCAGGAGTTAAGCCCTTCACCATCATTGTCACGCTTACTTCTTTCACACCTTCGTCGGTCTTTTCCTCTTTCAATTGGGCCGTGCCAAGTTGAATGTCTGTATTCACGCAATCATAAATATCCGCGGATGCTCTCACGGGACCATTCGCTTCGCTGACATTTGGGCTAAAGATCATTGCCAGACTGATAGCCACGACACCATTGAGAATTGTAACAAGCAACATAAAGACCTCCTGGAATGATGAAGAAATTTGAACAAGCAGGATGAATACTACTTAATCTTATCTTTGGTTTGCTAGACTAATGTCAAGTTAGAATGGTTTGTCATGAGCCAATTCTAAAGCTATATTCATGAGTTGAATCCAATAGGTAGTTTAATTCTTATGACCATACAATGGTTTCCCGGTCACATGAATATTGCGCGCCAAGAAGCGGCGAAACGCATGGAGACCGTGGATGTGGTGATTGAAGTGTTGGATGCGCGAATGCCGAAGGCCAGCAGCAATCCTATGATTACCGAATTGCGAGAACATCGCCAGCGGCCTTGTCTCAAAGTGCTCAACAAAGCCGATCTGGCCGATCCGGCTGTGACCAAAGCCTGGCTCGACATGTATAACCGGCAAGACGGGGTGAATGCGGTGGCCCTCTCATGCAATCAGCCGGGTCAAGCCTCCAAGGTGCCCAACCTCTGTCAGCCGCTGGCTCCACATCGCAATAGTAGTACGAAACCGCTGCGCATGCTGATCATGGGCATCCCCAACGTCGGCAAATCCACATTCATGAACATGCTCCTCAATCGCCGTCTGGCCAAAGTGGGGAACGAACCTGCCATAACAAGAATGCAACAGCGTCACACCCTGAACGATCATATGACGCTCATCGATTCGCCTGGCCTCCTGTGGCCAAAAATTGAAGACCCAGTGGTCGGGTTTATGCTGGCCACAATTTATGCCGTGAGTGCGAAGGTCGTCGTTGACGAAGAACTCGCCGAGTTCCTCGCGACCAGGCTCCTTGCACGTTATCCCCAATTTCTCACGAAGCGTTATGGATGCGTGGGAGTGGACTTGAATGGCGAGAGTGTACTGGAAGCCATTGCGAAGAAGCGGGGCTGTCTCACGAAGGGAAAGGGTGGGGGATTGGATCGGGAAAAAGCCGCCAAAATCCTGCTCAACGAATTTCGCAACGGGACGTTAGGTCGCGCGAGCCTGGAGACTCCGGAAGGGTACGAGTCCGGAGCCTAGACAAGGGCGGCTTCAGCCATCAGACAAAATTCTGACGTTGAGAAAGCCAAATGATGAGAAGTTGCGTAATTCTTATGATCCTGCACCAAAGGTATGAAGCATGAGTTTCGAGAAAGACACGCTTGATTTTGTCACTGTCGACGGCCTGCTTGCTTATGGTGAGGCGCTTGCCAGTCGACCGCCAGCGGAGGGCATTCAGTTCCCTCACCTGCCCGTGGCCTCGATGAACCGCTCACAACATGTTCAAGAGGCGATGGTCGCGATCAGAGGATTTGTGCAACAAGCCCAATCGGGTTTTACGGATTCTGCGGCATATAACCATGCCAGGCAGGCATTGATTCGTGAAGCTTGCGGTGGAGATGACATCGTCTTTTTTGCCGCCTGGAATCAGCTCCTCGCCCAAGGAGAGCTTTCGACCTTATTCCGTGCGCCGATCGGGGCAACGCAAAAGCCTATTCGTCGTCGCCCCGTCGCCATCGTGCCACGTCCGCACATGACGCCCAGTTTGGCGGAAGGCCGTATCGTGCTCGACATCGGGGATGATCGTTTTTGGTTAATGCCACGAGATTTACATGAGCGAACCCTGTTTCTCACCATGCGCCATGGTATCTCGCAGGTAGACAGTAAACAGTGTCGAGTCGGGCGTCGGTTACGCAACGTGTTGGACCCTGAACGGGGTCTTCCCAGGGCTGATGCCATTGGTGCCGCGTTGGCCAGGACGGTGGGCCTGGTTGGGAAGCAACTGGACTTTCTTCAATTACATAATTACCTCGATGCCTCATCCTTTGTGCATATGGTGAGCCACAGTCCCAATACTCGACAGCTCTTTGAACGGGTTGTCGCCATTCTTGATCCGAAGGCCGCCACCGCAAAAGAGCCCATCATGGAACAGGCGTTAGAGTCTCAAGACTTTGGCTGGGCTACCGGCATAGAGAAAACCGAAGAAATAGAGGAAGCCGCAAAAGCGTTTGGCGTCGATGTCAAAACAGCCCAGCGATTGATTAAGCACCCGCTCTACAGTTACCCCGGAGGCCATTCGTTTTTTGAACTCTATGTCGAATTAGTGGATCGATTTCATCAATTAGGGCAGGATCACCTGGGACAGGTGTTGTGTTTGTACACCCACAGCTCAACCTTGCGGGCCCTCTTAATTTATCTTGATCCTCGCCCGTTCAGTGAAGCCTTTTCCGAATTTGGAGGTTATAAAGAGGGGCAGGATAATGTGGTACTACTGACGTTTGAGCATGGGCAGTTATCCGGATATTCCACAGCTGTGGGGCTTTCTGAACGCGAACGGGCAGCGCGCGAGGCCTGGGTCTCGGTGGAGCAAACTCGCAGACAGAAAGTGACGTTGCAACCACGGCAAATTCGTAGGCTCGTTGCGTTGGTGTCTGGCGGAGATTTTGCGGGAGCAGGGGCCGCGTTGAAAGAGCTTCGTGTGACAGGGACCCGATTGGGTCTCGACGTCCATTTTGTTCACCATGGATTTCTCGGATTGGTGAATAATTGGATTGAGTTAGTCACGGAGGAGGAGACACGTGGGATGAGTAATCATCCCAGCAGTCCCATTGGCAGCAGCCGGTTTGAAGAATTCAAAAGTGAAGGGGCTCAACTGGCAGCCATGCAGCATCTCAAGCCGTATTTGCAGGATGGGGCTTTGGTTGTCATGGGGGGGGATGGAAGTTTACGTGGGGCTCGTGCCCTCTTCGAGCAGTTTGGGGTTCAGGTGGTAGGAATTCCAGGGTCAATCGACGACAATCTGGCTGGCACGACATCGCTTGGACTTCATTCGGCGGTAGAGCTCGCGAACAAATCGATTGAATCACTGAAAGCCACAAGTGCGGCCATGGGGAGTGTGTTTTTTGTCGAGGTGATGGGAGCCGGATCCGGACATTTGGCTTTAACCTGCGCCTATCAAGCCAGAGCCGAGGGATTATTGGTGAATGAACATCCTGACCCGGATGCCTATATCGAAGAAGTGATTTTGGGAACCCTCAAAAAAACTTTGGGGGTCCGGAATAAAAGCCATCTGTTTGTGGTGGCGGAACGCACTCCGCATCGTCATCATTCAGAGGGAGGCGTGCATGGCTTAACCAAGTATGTGGCGGAACAAATTGCCCAATGGCCACATCTTCAGACACGACCAGGGCACTATCCCCTGTCTGTCGCCACCAAAGCCACCATTCTCGGGCATACCTTACGCGGGGCAGCTCCCACGCCTATGGATAAAGCCATGGCGCAACATCTGGCGTATGAAACGATTCGGCGTTTAGTCGAACAGCCCGAACAGGTTGTGGGATGCATGATGGCGTATGAAGGCTCAGGGACGATTCAGCCGATTCCTCTGCACGCCGTGGTTTCTAAGCCCTTTGACTGGGAGCTCTTTGCCCGAATGCACGGAACTGAGCTTCATTAGTCGTGGTATTTTGCAACCCAAGGACGATTCGCCTTCGACTGTAGGGTTTGCAATAAGGGCAGACACAAGCTGGGTGTCATTATTTTCTGATGGATACCCGCCACAAACTGTGGGTATGACGATACGGGAGAGGTATGTGCCCATCCTCTTGGTTGAGAAGTGGCGAAGCGTGAAAGAAACCTCCCCTCACAACGTGTCAGGGAATCGTTCGAATTTGAATGGCATCAACCCTTTCCTGGGCTAACACGTCTGAGATAATCACGACTTTTTCTCCCGCCTGGAAATGTTCGCGGGTTTTTAAAATCCGAAAAGCTGTTTGCAACGTTTTTTCAGGATCAGAGCTTAAATTGATTCGGAAGGGAAACACTCCGCGATTGAGCGTCATTGTTCGACGTGTTTGGCTTCCATTGGTAAAGGCATAGATATTCGTGGAGAAGGGCCGACAACCGGCGACAAAATCGGCCATGACGCCTCTGCGGGTAATCACGACGATGCCTTTTGCTGGCAACTCCTCAGCCAGCTTGACCGCCGCTGCCGCCAAATGTTGTTTGTCGGTGGTCATATGAAGCTGTTTGGCAAATTGCAGGCCGGGAATCGCTTCAGTTTTTCTGGCAATGTTGCGGAGGTACTCCACACATTTCAGCGGATATTTCCCGACGGTGGTTTCACCGGATAACATCACGGCGTCGGCTTCTTCATAGACCGCATTCGCCACATCGGTCACCTCCGCACGGGTAGGGATCGGGTTGTGAATCATGGATTCCAGGAGGTGAGTCGCTACAATGACGCGTTTGCCGGATTCAGCGCACAACCGAACAATCTTGCGCTGAACATTCGGTAAATCTTCCAGGTTAATTTCGACGCCCAAGTCTCCACGGGCCACCATAATGCCATCCGCTTCCTGGATAATCTCATCGAGATTGCGCACGCCTTCCTGATCCTCAATCTTCGCAATAATTTTCACCCGCCCGGCTTTGAGGCCCAAGAGCTGGCGTAATTGCCGGATATCCTCAGCCTCGCGGACAAAAGACAGGGCAATAAAATCGACATCCCGTGCGAGGCCAAAGAGAATATCTTTTTTGTCCTTTTCCGTAATAGCCGGGAGGTTGACCCGGATCCCCGGCAAATTCACATGGCGTTTGCTTTTCAACACGCCACCGTCCAGGACCCGGCATTGCATAAGTAGTCCGTTTTTGTTGAGCACCTCGAAATTGATCAAACCATTATCCACGGTAATTTTATCACCCACATTGACCGTCTCGACTAAATCGGCATAGTCGATGTGAATAGAGCTTTCTTCCACATCTACAGGGCCTCGTGCGGAGATGGACACAATTGACCCACTCTGTAAGTTCAGATCGACGGGCAAGTCGCCGGTCCGGATTTCCGGGCCCTGGGTATCCAACAGAAGAGGCAT
>JAOUQB010000557.1 GCA_029879555.1 Nitrospirota bacterium
TCCTCATTCCGAATGAGGTAGCTCTCGCCATCTATGGAGGCAATGGACCCTAAGAGGACCTGCCCCGCAGATCCCTTTTCACTCGGATCGCTTGGTTCTTCATCAGCCGCAAATGCCGGAAGACCACTTAGGGCTAGGAAGGAAACACCCACACACACCAACCGCATTACACTTTGCTTTGATCGCGACATGTCATCCCCCTTTGTAAGTAAGCACCCCGCCATGGTTTTCTGAGGCGGCTTCTAGTCTCTAAGGGGAGCAAGGGATATGCCACTTAGCGCTTTTTTCTCTCATTCCTCCTTGCAGAGGTAACCCATTGATATTATGCTAGCTCTGTTCACATTCTTTGTGGACCGACCACCCGTTCTTATTGCGACCGAGAAATTCTGTTCAAGACAGACTATGCCACGTTGGGAAAATCATTCAACGAATCAACACCATGCGCATGATGAAAACTTGTCCACACAAAGGACAATCTGTCTGGAGCTACGAAAAACATTTTAGGGAAATCCTGCAATTCAAAGCATTGCAATTCACACAAAAATATTTCCCACAACAGGCGGTCAGCTTACGATTCAAAACATGAAAGACCGCCAAGTGAACGTCGCCCATCACGCGACGAGGAGAAAAAGCATGAATACCCCCACCTCTACATTCTGGTCGAGAAGAGCTTTACTGAAACGTGGGTTAGGATTGGTAGGATTGACGGTCGGCGGACTCCTGACCTCTCGGAGCATGGCGGATGTCTTGACCCAACCAACACCCAGACAAGGGTTAGGTCCGTTTTTCCCCGATGACGGAGATGAAATCGATGCGATACGAGAAGATCTTGATTCGACTCTCCCCATCAGTCAGGCTAACGATCAGGACTTGACGTTTGTGAAAGGTCGCAAGGGAAAAGCCCAAGGGCAGGTGATTATTCTCAGCGGCCATGTCCTTGATGCCCAAACAAGCCAACCCATACCCCATACGACACTCATCATGTGGAGCGCCTCGGCGTCAGGCCGATATAACCATACAGGGGACGAAGGGACGCACAGTTTCCCCCATCCCAAAACCGGAGAAATCATTCACCGCACGCATGACGAACATTTTCAATATTGGGGAAAGGCTGTCACCAACAGACAAGGTGAGTATTGGTTTAAAACCATCGTGCCAGGATTTTACCCGATTGATCTTCGCGCTGGCCTCTATCGGCCCTCCCACCTGCACGTGAAGATTCTCCCTCCCCAATCTCCCACGCTGGTCACACAACTGTATTTTAGAGGAGACCAAATTCCGAATAATGCGTTGAATCAGGAATTGCTGCCGAAGGATGTCGTAATCCTCGATGCCGGACTCACCCCAGAAGAACAGGAGCGCGTCATTGTTGATTATGCACCCGATCCATCAGGAAAGATCACGGATGGGTTAATCGGCCACTACGATTTTGTGATTCCTTCTTAGAAAGTTGGTAACTCGCAGAAGATCGTCACTCCACATTTTACTTGTATACGAGTATTCGCTTTTTATACCCAAGATTCTTCTGGCCTTGCCAGGCAACTCATCCTGTTATAACATTAGTTATAACTTACGGGAGGGTTCCGCTATGCTGGATATGAAAGTTCGTAAAGTCGGTAATTCCCTTGGGGTCGTGCTTCCCAAAGAAGTCCTGTCGCGGCTGAATGTGCAAGATGGCGATAAAGTCTTTTTGACCGAAGCGCCGGACGGCAGCTATCGAATTACACCCTATGATCCAGAATTTGAACAACAGCTAAACATTGGGAAAAAGTTCATGGCTCAGTACCGCAATACCTTGCGGGCTCTAGCCAAATGAATGAACCCGTTTGGATACAGCATCAATCGGTCCTGGCCATTCACGATGTTCTCCTCTCTGAATTTGGAGGAGCCCCTGGAATCCGTGACGCAACGCTGCTGGAATCCGCTCTTGCTCGTCCCCTGAATCTTTGGTCTTACGAAAAACCAAATATGTTCGGGTTAGCTGCCGCCTATACACATGGAATCGTCAAAAATCATCCGTTTGTCGATGGGAATAAGCGCACAGGCTATGTGATTGGCGGGATATTTCTGGAACGAAATGGCTACCAGTTGCAGGCATCAGAAGAAGAAGCCACAGCGGCCATCATGGCCCTGGCGAGTACGACTATCACCGAAGAGATCTTTGCTCACTGGCTTCGAGGCAATTGCAAATAACAACTTTCTTCACA
>JAOUQB010000558.1 GCA_029879555.1 Nitrospirota bacterium
GTGGCAAAACCCGAACCCCATTTAGCCAATATCACACAATTGACGTTTTCCGGGAAGAATGCGGAAGCCTATTTCTCGCCTGATGGCTACAAACTGGTGTATCAATCCACGCTGGAACCGGATGGGAAAACGCTACGGTCCTGCTATCAAATTTACACGATGAATCTGGATGGTTCCAACGTCCGCCGCGTCAGCACCGGCCTGGGCGGCACCACCTGCAGCTACTTTTTCCCAGGAAACCGCCGGGTCTTATTTTCCTCAACGCACTTTGCCAGCCCGCATTGCCCACCGAAACTTCCACACACCGAACACTATCGATGGGCGCTCGACAACTACGATATTTTCTCCATGAACATCGCCGGAACCGACCTGCAACGGTTGACCTCCAGCCCAGGGTATGATGCCGAAGCCACCATTGCCCCAAACGGGAGAACCGTGGTGTTTACGTCCGTACGCGACGGAGACCTGGATATTTATTCGATGGATATCGATGGCAGAAACTTCAAACGCTTAACGGAAGAAGTGGGGTACGATGGCGGCGCCTTTTATTCTCCAGACAGCAAACGCATTGTCTATCGTGCACATCATCCTCAAACCGAAGACGAGGTGAAGGCCTACCGAGAATTACTCGCACAAAATCAGGTTGAGCCCTCCAACTTGGAAATCTTTGTGATGAATGCCGATGGATCGAACAAAACCCAAGTCACGGACAATGGCCGATCGAACTTTGCTCCATATTTTTTCCCTGACGGCAAGCGCATCATGTACTCATCCAACCTCGCAACACCGGCAGAGCATCAAGGTCGTCCGTCCTTTCATCTCCATGTTATTGGAGCGGACGGAAGCAAACCTGAACAAATAACCACCAATGGCGAGTTCAATAGTTTCCCCATGTTCTCCCCTGACGGCAAACAACTCGTATGGTCTTCCGATCGCAATACCACCGCCAAAGGAGAATTCAATATTTTCATAGCCGATTGGGTCCCCTAAATTTTCCCTCGCCCCTGGGGGAGAGGGAAGGGTGAGGGGGAAAGCTATGGGGCATTCAAAGATACTCATCTATTGTGACTAACCAACCGCCTTCTCCATCTTCTCTCATTCATCCGTTCCTGACCACGTACGCTTCACACTCGATCATCGGACTCTCCATTTTTCTTTGCATCGTCTTGTTTGCCGCCATGGGGCAAATCGACCATCCCACCCTGACCATCGTGCACAGCTTCACCGACCCCTTGGTTGATCAGATAGGTGACGTCGGTAATGAACTGGGAGAAGGGCTGACCTTAGTCCTCCTCTCATTAGCCGTTGGAGGGATTGGCCTTTGGATCAATTCTGACCGCTGGAAATTCGCGGGACTTTATTCATTGCTCGCGCACGGTATCAGCGGACTGTTGACCCAAATCCTCAAACACAGCCTCAGCCGTCCCCGCCCCAGAATCATGGATACCACAGAATGGAAGATCGGACCTACACTAGAGAGCGGGCTGGATTCCTTTCCCTCGGGCCATACCTCCGGAACGTTTTCAATGGCCACGGTATTTGCCTATTACTTTCCCAAAGGAAGAGTCGTGTGGTTTGGACTGGCCAGCTTTATCGCGCTGTGCCGGGTCATCAAAGGCTCACACTTCCCAACAGATGTGTTGGGAGGCCTGTTGGTGGGAATAGGATGCGGGCTAGTCTTGGTCTATGCACGAAACCAATGGAAGGAAGCGATAGCACAAGCCTTCGTGCACGGACTGCCATGGCTGGTTACGGCCTTCGGCGTATTATGGATCCTCGTTCCACATCCAGGCATCGAACTCGAACCCAATCTGTCGCTGTTTATCGGACTATTCTTAATAATGATAGGGTTGGGCCTGCGCCTCTGGTGGATACGGGAATGCACCGCCCCAAACCCACCGCCCCAACTGGAAGTCCCAACCTGGCCGCGCCTCCTCATGGGCCTCGGCCTAGCCACAAGCACCGGCAGTCTTATTGTAGTAGGAGCAAGCTTCCTGGCAGGAATCGTCTGGTGGCTTGGAACCCAAGCTGAGTTATTATCCAAAACTGAAAACCAAAACAATTTCATCGCAGGCCTCAATCCAATCTGGTTTGAAGCGCTTCTAGGAATAGGAATGTTTCTCCTCGCCCCCCTAGCTTACTCAATCCGCTTTTCCTCTTTCATATACTAAACGTACCAAAGATGCCGGGTTTCGGCCCGGCAG
>JAOUQB010000560.1 GCA_029879555.1 Nitrospirota bacterium
CTGTTTCAGCTGGGAGGGGTCTCCCAGAACTGGCGTGGGGGAATCCTGATCAATCTGGAGGTGAATGTCTTTGTCCTGGGCAAGGACGGCGAATTGGTCTCCAACTTCCTGCACCAGTGTGGAAAGATTCAGGGAATGCATATCCAGATGAGGCCGATCTTCTTTAAACTGAGCCAAGGTCAGTAATGATTTGGTGATCTTTGTGAGGCGGTCCACCTCTTGAATGTTGTCCAGAATAGCTTCTTGATAGTCTTCAACCGATCGAGGCCGTTGTAAGATGACTTCAAAATTGCCCTTCATAGCCGTCAACGGGGTCTTTAATTCATGTGCGGCATCGGCGACAAAACGATGTTGGCCTTCCAAGACCTCCTGTAATCGTTCGAGCATGTGGTTGAACGTCGTGGCCAATTGTTGAAACTCCGTATAGCGTGAGGTCAGAGTGAGACGAGTGGAAAGGGTTTGTCCAGAAATAGAGGCCGCCGTTTGGCTCAGCGCTTCGACAGGGGCTAACGCTTTCTGGGCCAAGCGCCCGCTTCCCCACCAGGCAAGCAACAAGAGAATACCCGTGGTACTCACTAAAAGCCATCCTAGCCACCATAAGGTATCGTACACGAAGGTAAGAGATTGTTCGGTTTGCAAAATAAAACGTCCATGGTCTTCAATGCGAATAGGGACGGAAATACGGCGAATGGGTTGTCGACCTGAGGTGGACAGGGTTTCATACACGGTTTCGCCTTGTAACACCTGAGCAATCACATGAGCGGCAACGGGTTCACGATTGCTCACAAAATCTCCACTCCAAATGATATTCCCCGTGGAATTTAAAATGACGCTAAAATGGATGGCGGTTTGCAATTCGTGTTCTTCGTGCCCAAGCGGTTCCGGGGCTTCCTCCTCGTGATCGTGAGGATCGGTGATCGAAACCACTCCATGATCGGTTGCCAAGTTGACCCGCTGTATTTCCTGTTGAGCCAAGTGGGCGAGATCATGGTCGATGTGGCTGTAAAGAATGGCGGACACGCCAAAATAGAGAAGAAGACTAAAGAGGCCAAGCAGCATGACGATCGCCGCTAGAACCAGACGTCGAATATGCGTGCGAAAAGACTGCATCAGGCCTCTGGAACCCTCAAGACATATCCGACACCTCGCACGGTATGAATGAGTTGAGGCGACATGTCTCGATCCATTTTATGGCGTAGAGCTTTAATGTGGACATCGACAATATTGGTCACGGAGTCGTAATGAATATCCCACACATGTTCGGTAATCGCTGTTCGAGTGAGAACCCGTCCCGCATTACGCAGTAAATACTCCAGAAGTGTGTATTCTTTATTTGTCAGGACGATTTCCTTCCCACCTCGCCAGACCTTGTGAGTCACTGGATCCAATTCCAAGTCGGCGATCGTTAATTGCGTAGGTGCTGAGGCCTGACCACGACGGAGTAAAGCACGGATACGCGCAAGGAGTTCTGGAAAGGCAAAGGGTTTGGTGAGATAATCGTCGGCTCCCGTGTCGAGTCCTAATACCCGATCTTCAACAGTTTCTCGTGCGGTCAATAACAAGATCGGGGTGGTGTTTCGAGCAGCCCGCAGTCTTTGACAGACCTCAAAGCCGTTCACCTTGGGGAGCATGACATCCAAAAGGATAAGGTCATACGTGGTGAGATCGACCATGGAAAGGCCGGCCTCTCCGTCAATAGCCAAATCCACGGCATAATGTTCCTCCCGGAGGCCTTTGAGGATAAAGCCTGAAACACTGGGATCATCTTCAACAACAAGAATACGCATCGTTCTTACTCATGTAATAAAATCAGGAATGATGGTCCGGACCTTTTTCTACAAAACTTGAAGGGGGTTGGTGAATCGTGGCCACACCGGCGCCATGTTCGTAGACCAGATCACCACCAAAATGACCAGTGGCGCTCAACGTACCAAGGCCAATGGCGGCAACAAGAAAATAGGGAATGGCAGTGGTGGGGGTCAATTGATTTCGTAGAAGAAGCCGACCCAAAAGGAGAACGCCGAAAATTCTAAGGGTCGCAACCGCAAATGTTTCGTGTGTGTCAATCAGCGATTCGGCAATGCCAGCCTGTTCAGCCATCTCTTCGGCCCAATCGCCGCTGCTCGCTGCCGCAATGCCTCCCAACAATCCCAAGACGAGCAACCACAGGGCCCCGTCACGAAACGTCTCCCGCTTCACCCA
>JAOUQB010000559.1 GCA_029879555.1 Nitrospirota bacterium
GTTGCAGAAACCGTATGATGGCAATAGACAACACTCGACCGAGAAGATAACCCAAACCCAGGAGCAGAATGGCCAAAATGATCGTCGGCACAAATGCGATAATTTGACTGAGGCTCGTTGTCACCGCCTCCGTCAGCCCGTCCCACCACCCGGCCATGGTTATTTTCTTTTCTTGCATGTCCCTCAACACCTTTTCTTCAAACGTTTGAAGCTAATTACAGGGGGTATTTGTCGCTTTTTTGGGTCCGAAAACTCGATAGCTCATCATAGTCTCCCCTTCATCTCGCTGCAACAGGCGGAGACGGGCACCATCATTTTTTCGTAAAACGAGACAATGCCGAAACCCGTCGTCTTCGACGCTCCCGAGAAACAGCCTGAGCAAAACCGGCATAGGCCGGATCCTTCAGCCAAGACGTGAGCTCCCGACTCAGCCGTACCCGCCAAGATGGATACACCGAATCAGCCGCTCCAGGAAGATTGGGCGTATCCAGTTCCCCTAAGACATCTTCCAGTTGCACCATCAATAATCGCGAAGGCGTTCTGGCTAAAAATTGATAAAACATCTTGCTCAATTCAGGAGAAAGGTTCGCAGGCATCGATTCAGGCACCACAAACCCCTCGCGGCGTAGGGCCTCCCATAGCTGACGACGGTCCTCCTCACGGGCTTGGGTCTCGTGATCCCGGTCGACAGCCTGCGGGTAAAACCCTGCCTGTGCCTTCATTGCTATATCTCGTCCCTCCCAATACCCCTTGAGTGTGGGAAGATCATGCGTCGTCGCAGAGACAAGCGCCTGACTTGGAAATTGAGATGGCTGATGAAAGACTCCGCCATGTTCTCGTTCGAAAAACAACAGCCGATACGAGAGAAGACCCGCCCCCTCAAGCTTACGCTGAATAGCCGGCGTGACCGTCCCTAAATCTTCCCCGACCACCATCACCTTGTGCCGAACGCTTTCCAAGGCTAACACGCCCAACATTTCGTCGACGTATGTTTTGAGATATAACCCATCCTGCCCGCTATGCCCAAACGGAACCCAAAACATCCGAAACAACCCGAGCGCATGGTCAATACGAAGCACCCCACCATGCTTCATGTTTTGGCTCACCGTTTGACGAAAAAATTCATATCCATACTGACGAAGCGCACGAGGATTTGGTGCCAGCAGACCCCAGTTCTGGCCTTGCAGATTAAATGAATCTGGCGGAGCGCCAATGGTAGCATCTTTGGCCAATTGATCTTGAAATCCCCAGGCATCCGCACCATCCGGATGAATACCCACGGGTAGATCATGATAGAGGCCTAATGACAATGCCCCCTTTTTGGCGACTTGATCCAACCGTGAAAGCTGTAACTCACACAACCATTGCACATACAAGAAATACTGAATGCGAGCCGCATATTTTTTTTGAAACTGTTCAACGGTTGGAGATCCCGGCTCATGATAGTCCGAAGGCCATTCACGCCAGACTGCACCACCAAAATGTTCCTGGAGAGCCTGAAAGACACAAAATCGTGTGAGAAAATCCGGCGCGTTTTCGACAAATCGAATAAACGCGCGTCCGCGCGTCGTCCGGGACCGAAGATGGTGCCGTTTGAACGCACGAAAGAGATCTTCCAGAACAGCCATTTTGAGTTGCTGGACCGCTTCATACTGAACGAACTGACTGGAGCGTAGCGTCTGAAGGGTGGCCTGAAATTTTTTGGTTCGGAACATTCGTTGAAGCTTCGGCGAGAGACGAAATTCCGCCACCTGTTCCAGGTTCAAATACAACGGGTTCCAACACAATCGACTGGAGGGTGAGTAGGGACTCCGTAATCCCGGAGTCATACTGTGCAAAGGCTGAAGACCGATTGTGGAGGCGTTCCACTGTTTCCCGGCCGTTTTCATGATTCGTTCCAAATCACGAAAGTCCCCAATGCCCCAATTCTCCCGAGAACGAATGCCGTACAACTGCACCCCAATGCCCCATTCTTTCTTTGAGCCAGGTGGAAGGTAACAGCGCTGTGGCGCGGCAATGACAAAGCTTTTGGCCTCCAACACCCGAGGTCCAAGTCTCATGGTGGCCATCAAGTCGTAATACCCAAAAGGGAAACGACCCGTCAGACTCACTTGCATTCGCACATAGTGAGTCCCTCGGATCATGGTGTCTTCAAGAGGTGTGCAGGCTGAACCTTTCATAGGAAAGGATCGAATTTTCCCT
>JAOUQB010000561.1 GCA_029879555.1 Nitrospirota bacterium
ATGGTGTCACCAGGTTGGGTAACCGAGATCATTTTGGTTTTGCAGGCGAGGGTGGCATGACCGTTGATGCGCATGCCACAAGAGCCACAGATGGCGCCGCGACAAGAGCATCGGAGAGTGAGGGAGTCGTCAATGGTTTCCCGGATTTTGATGAGCCCGTCTAACACGCTGTCCGAAGAATCGAAGGAAAGGTCATATTCCTGGTAGTACGGCGCAGGGTGATCCTGCTCTGGATTGTAGCGGCGAACGCGAAGGGTGGTATGAAGAGGACTCGGATTCATCTGTTACCGACTGAAAATAATGACTGTTCGATGCATTCTAGCAAATCAACGAAGGAAGGCGGATGAGCCACGATATTAATACACCCGAATCTGAGGTTGCCATTGCGTGATATGAACGGGAAGAAAGTCGATGCGAGGAGTGCTCCCCGGTTGATGGTACAGCAAAATATGTTTCAGCCAATCTTCGTCATCACGATCCAAGTAATCGGTACGGAAATGTGCCCCTCGACTTTCTGTCCGTGTCAGCGCTCCCTCGATGATGGCCTCTGCGCAATCTAGCATAAAACCCAATTCGAGTACGGCGATCATGCCGGTGTTAAACACCTGCCCTTTATCGTGAATGGTGACGTCTGCCCATCGCATTTTTAAGGCTTGAATATGTTGGCGTGCCGTTTCCAACCCTTCTTGTTCTCGAAACACCGATACATACCGATTCATGGTGGTGCCCATCTCTAAGCGAAGTGCCGCCGCTCGCTCTCCGGGGCCTTTGCGAGCCATAATGGTGGCGACGAGTTGCTGGTCGGCGTCCAGCCGGTGTGCTGAGATGGTGGGAGAGGGAATGGTGCGGGCATAGTCCGCGGCACATTGCCCAGCCCGACGGCCAAAGACAATCGTATCGAGGAGTGAATTGGCTCCAAGGCGGTTGCCCCCATGTAAGCTCACGCACGCCGTCTCTCCTGCCGCGAACAGGCCTGGCAACCCGTTCCATTGTCCCTGAATATCCCAACAGCGACCTTCCGTGTCCGTTTTGATACCGCCCATTTGATAATGCATGCCGGGACGAATGGGGAGGAGTTCTTCTGCTAGATCAATATTGGCAAAGGTTTGCGCTTCGGCATAAATCTGTCCCAGGCGTTCCTGGAGAAAGGCCCGTCCCAAATGGCGGCAGTCAAGGAACACACAACCGTTCACCCCACGTCCTTCATTAATTTCAATCTGCTCTGCCCGCGACACCACATCACGGGAGGCTAGTTCTAACATGGTTGGCGCATACTGCTTCATAAAACGTTCGCCCTGTTTATTGAGGAGATAGGCGCCTTCCCCTCTGGCGGCTTCGGTGATGAGCAGGCCTTTGCCTTTCAGCGTGGTGGGGTGATATTGCACCATTTCCATATCCATGAGGGGTGCCCCGGCACGGTAGGCGACAGCCATGCCATCGCCTGTGCAAATTAAGGCATTGGTGCTGGGTTCATAGACGCGACCTAAGCCTCCTGAGGCCATGATGACGGTTTTTGCGCAGAAGAGCGAAAACTGACCCGTGCGCATTTCAAAGGCCACGAGCCCGGCGCAATGCCCCTGGTCGTCTTTGACGAGGGATGTGACAAACCATTCTTCATAGACGGGAAGGTTGGCCTGCATCAATTGTTCATACAGAACATGGAGCATGGCTTGCCCGGTGAAGTCGGAGACAAAAAACGTCCGAGCTTTTTTTTGTCCGCCAAAACGTCTGGTGCCTAATTGCCCTTCGTCGTTGCGATTAAAGATCACGCCCATATGTTCTAGCGTAATAATGTCGTGTCCGGCATCTTGAGCGAGGACTTCAACCGCATCTTGGTCCGCCAGGTAGTCACTGCCTTTGACGGTTTCAAAGGCATGGTCTTCCCATTTGTCGCCCCGATCGGTCAGGGCGGCATTGATTCCACCTTGGGCGGCATTGGAATGACTACGAACAGGATGAACCTTGGTGAGGATCGCGACCGAAGCGCCCTGCTGGTGGGCAGAGAGGGCGGCGCGCATGCCGGCCAGGCCTGCGCCAATGACCAGCACATCATACGTGGGGGGAGATGTCATAACGTAAGGGGTGAGGCGTCAGGCGTAAGGGGTAAAAGCAAGAGAAATAAAAAAACAGGCTCATATCGGGACGTCTTGCGCCCTTTACTCCTTACTCCTTACTTCAGTTCTCTCTTCCAGTGGTTGAT
>JAOUQB010000075.1 GCA_029879555.1 Nitrospirota bacterium
GGGGTGTTTCCTTTACTCGCGCACTCTACTCCGCAGGTAGAAATAACACAGACACTTCATTTTGACGACCCGGAGGGAAAGGCTGTGCAGATTCCTGCGGGTACGTATGGCGTGATCCTCTCGGAAGGCCAGCACCTCCTCCTGTCTCAGCCAGAAAAGGAAACCCTGGTTGTGCAAACGCAAAAGGGAGATCATGCCGAATCAATTGCTGAACCGGAAGCTCTGCTGCTACCAGACGAGACAGATTCGACCATGGTGAGTGTGGTCCTATTGTTGCCAGACGGAACGGGTTGGGAGGCGGTGGGTTCTACCACGGGGATACAGGGCCGAGGGAAAATCAGACTCTCCCGGGTCCTTCGATCCAGGATTCCGAAGAGGCCTCTGTCACCAAAACCACCGGTCCCACCTACGCTACCACCGGCCATTCCGGTTCCGTCAGATTGTCCTGTCGTGGTTCCCTACACGATCGTTGGCTTTCCATCGGGAGTGACTGATCCCACTGCGGCTCCTAACGGGACCCAGATTATTGGGGATTTAGTGGCAGAAATTCTGAAGAGCTACCGGCCTGGCTGTTGGCCCATTAAAACGATTCTCATTACTGGGCATTCGGATAAATCACCAGGCGGGATTCAGGTGGATGATTACATTAGTGTGCAGAGGGCGGTTGATGCCAAAAAAGTTCTGCAGCAGGAGTTTGCAACCCGAGCGGCAGGCATGTCTATTCCTCCAGGCTATCCCAGTCCCGCTGAAATGAACTTCATCGTGGGAGGCATTGGCGCGCGGGAACTGGATCCGAGCGGTCCTGCCCAGCAACCAGAGAATCGTCGTGTCGACTTTTTGAGTTACCAGTTACCAGTTACGATTGAGGAGAGTACCACTCGTGCCGGGGGAGATTTTGAACAACATATGGCCCCGAACTATCAATCGTGCCGGGCACGCTGCGCCTCAACGCTGAATTGTCGCGCCTACACCTATAAGAAGCCCGTTCTTCCGCAAACCGAGGGACAATGTTCCCTGAAGAAAAGCGGATCCAGACCTTCTCGAGATCCCAAGGCGATTTCCGGTGTGGTCTTACCGACTCCGTAATCAATGTGGCGAAGGCCTCTACTATTTGGAGCAATCCCATGAACATCCGTACTGCCATTTTTGCGATAGGTTTGTGTATAGCTCTCAGTTGTCAGCTGGTTCAAGCGGAGGACTTTCCGGTTCCGGGATCCGAGAGTGTCGTGGCTGAAGAGGTTCCTTCTGAAGATCCGGGAGAAGAAACGCTGCCCTTGTTGGAAGAAGGAGAAGAGGTCCCTGGTCTTGAGGAAGAGGAGGGCGATGGCGTCACTGAGCGAGGGGTGCGTCGGTTTAGGTTGACGCCCCGCAAGCGCATCACCATTCCTCAACCACCCAAACGACCTCGAATCACCATTCAGCCACCGGCAAGGAAAAACCCCAGAATCACCATTCAGCCTCATCAAACGACAAAACCACTAACGCCACCTCCACAGGGAGGGAAGTCTTTCCCGATATTTGTGCCGAATGAGGTTATTGTAAAACTGCGTCCGGGCATGTCGATTCCTTCCAATGCCATGCAAGCCTTGGGGTTAGGAAAGAAGGAAGCGACATCAAGCGGGGCATTCTTGTTTCAACTTGTCAAACAACTACAAACAAACCAGATTGGTGATCCTGTGGTTGTCGCTAAAAAACTCATGCAACTTGGGTCGGTTCTCTATGCTCAACCGAATTTTATTAAACAGCATTTTAGAACTCCCAACGATGATCTCTTTCCGGAGCAGTGGCATTACCGGGAAAATGGAACAAGTGCTATCAAGTCACCAGGTGGGATTGGTTTACCCCATGTCTGGGATAAAACACTTGGAAGTCAAAGTGTGGTCGTGGCCGTGTTGGACACAGGAATTGTGCGAATCCATCCCGAGATCGAAGGGGCGGGAAATCTTCTACAGGGTTTCGATATGATTTCTGATCCGATTAGGGCGAAAGACGGTCACGGGAGAGATTCTGACCCAACTGATCCTGGGGATGGAGCTCCCGCAGGGGTTTGTGGGGACAACGCGCGTTCAGATTCCTGGCACGGGACTCATGTGGCAGGCACGATTGGGGTTGGTGGAACCAACAATCGGATAGGCATATCCGGTGTCAATTGGCTGATTCAGATTTTGCCAGTTCGCGTTCTTGGAAAGTGTGGGGGAGATACACGAGATATCAATGATGGAATTCGATGGGCGGCCGGGTTATCCGTTCCTGGGGTTCCAATAAATCAGAATCCAGCCAGAATTATTAATATGAGCCTTGGGGCGGGTGATGCTGAAAATCCACTCCCTTGTTTTATGGATCCCGATACTCAGGCGGTCATCAATGAAGTGGTGACGAAAAAAGGGGTGATGGTCGTGGTTTCAGCAGGAAACAAACAGGTTGATGCCTCCCTCGCTACTCCGGCCAGTTGCAATAATGTGATCACGGTTGCGGCGAGTGACGCACGAGGACATTTGGCGCGGTATTCAAACTTTGGGCCTCTGGTTGAAATTATGGCGCCTGGAGGGGACGTTCAACGGGATGATAATTCTGATGGTCATCCTGATGGCGTCCTCAGCTTGTATCATCCGAATTTAAGGCTTCCGGCTACGGCTTCAATTCCTTTGGGGTTTGCCTTTTTTAATGGAACGTCCATGGCCGCTCCACATGTGTCTGGTGTCCTTGCGTTATGGTTGGCCATAGAGCCCTCACTAACGAATGCGGAGTTACTTCAGGGGCTGAGAGAAAATGCGTTTCCCCGAACGCCCATTCAATGTCCGAAGCCCTGTGGAGCAGGATTACTCAATGCCGATCTGAGCTCCATCCTCCCGTCTCCGCCCCCCCCACCTCCCGGGACGCAACCGCCGCCCCCACCGCCACCAGTGGCTCAATGCACCGTAAAAACGTCAGATATTGTTCATAGTCTCAAGATTGACATTGGCGATAATGACTCATCAACGACGAGTGCCAAGCAAAGTCTGTTGCGTATGCTCATTCATGGCGATCTTCAGGCACGTCGAGAGGCATCAGGCATGGTGAAAGCGACTGAAGATGGGACCTTGGCCGGTATCTTCCAAAGCAGTAAAGGGCCAGTGGCGTCCCGAGGGCAACGGATGATTCCTCCCAGAGGTTGGTGGGACCTCATTCCTCAAGGGCAACTTGGCATGTGTTTGCAAGAACCGGCAGGAGAGCCGCCGATGATCATTTATCGAAATCAGGAGATGCAGCCATCTGTTTTGGACGACACTTTACGCAAGGCGTGGCGTCAGTGTGGGCTTCCAACTCCGGTTCTTCCCTGCACCTATGTCAAAGATATGGAAGATAAAGTGACGGTTCCTGCAACTGGAGGGTTCTAACGTAGGTCAAGGCATAAGGAGAAAATCCATGAACAAGTTTACCCTTCTTTTTCCTCTTATTGTGTTGGGCCTAGTGAGTGGTGTGCAGGATGTGCGTGCCCAAAATACTCAAAATGCAGACTTGCATCCGCCCTACCTTGCTGAAGAGGAGTTGGAGGTTCAAGGTGGAGGAGAGGAGCCCATCTTAGAAGACGGTGAAGAAGGCGAGGTCACGGAACGGGGCGTTCGCCGGTTTAGACTGAAACCCCGCAAGCGCATTACCATTCCTCAACAGCCCACACGGCCTCGAATCACCATTCCGAACTCTCAACTGACCAAACCACGTATTCCAATTCGAAGACCTCAAACGAAGAAACCACCAAGCCCGCCTCCAACAGGGGGAACGAAAGACCCATTGGGGGAAAATGATGGAAGCCAAGGGCAACCGGTTTCCCCTCCTGCTTCTCAATGTGTAGTGAAGACTTCGGATATTGTGTTCGATCCCCAAATAGATATTGGAGATAACGATGGGTCAGGGGAGAGTGCTAAACAAAGCCTTCTCCGGATGTTGAGTCATGGGACGGTAGAACAACGTCGGGCAGCGTCGGGGATGGTGCAGGCGATCAAATCTCAGCGGCTTGCTGGAATATTTCAATGGAATAAACAGGCTGTCTCGGTTCGTTCTCAAGCATTAACTCCGCCAAGGGGGCCCTGGGATTTGATTCCTAAAGGACAGCTTTCTACCTGTTTGCGGGAACCAATTGGGGATGCGCCGATGATCATTTACAGTCGGCAACCCATGCACCCAAGTATGCTGGATCAGGCGCTGGTCATAGCTTGGGGACAATGCGGGCTGCCAACTCCGAATTCTCCCTGTCAGTATGTCGGAGATATGGGTAATAAACCTCAGCCTACAGAAACTGTCGGGGAAGCCTCATTAACGGTGCAGGTCTTGAGTCCCAATGGGGTTCCCAGTAGTGGGGCTATTGTGAAATTGAGTGGTCCAATTTCTAGTGAACAAACTGCTTCACAAATTGGAGAAGCGACCTTTATTGGCATCCCAAATGGAGAGTATGTCATTCAAGCCTTCAATATGGATGCAGGGACCAACCCGATCCAAGGAGCTGGCAAAGTATCGGTGAATAGTCAGGTCACTACCGCACCGACTCTGCGAGTTTTTCTCAATGATGGTGGGAAAGGTAATGTTATCGAGGCTTCCTTGACGGTCAAAGTCGTATGGGCTGATGGCGATCCAAGCGAGAGCGCGATTGTGGAATTGAGCGGACCTATGAATGCCAAACAAACAGCCTCACAAAACGGGGAAGTCGCATTCGTGGGCATACCTGATGGGATCTACATAATTCGTGCGTTTAACCTGGATGGAGGGACCAATCCCGTGGGAGGGCAGGCTCATGTCACGGTGAATAGTCAGTTGAATAAATCTCCGACTACTCGGATTGTGATCAATAGCCCGAATCCGCATTCTTCATAACGTTAAAGCGTGAGGAATGCGATGAGAAGTGGATGGCAATGGTTGGTTAGAAGCCTATTCCGCTTTCCGACCGTTTGCTATGAAATGCTGAGAAAGGGAGTGTTGCGATTCTTATGTCCTTTTAGTAGATTGGTAACCCTTTTCACGTGTGTGTGATCGGAAGGAGAATGCTTCGATGAAACCCCCTCGGATTCACATCGGTGCGCTTCACCGTAATCGTTTGCCTCGGTTACTCTCCCCCAAGTCTTCTTCATTGACCTCTTCAACGGTTCCTCAAGAAGTCGAGGTCAGTCGGCGGCATCTCTTAGGCATAGCCGCAGTGGCCGCAGTGGGTTTCTCGCCAGCCGTGAAGGTTGTTGAGACCGTGCTGGCCTCGACCGGGGACGCTTTCGAACCGACTTTCACCAAAAACCGTGTCGCATTCTCTCAAAACGGTCAAGAACGATGGGTTATCGATACTCAAAATTTTTCGGGTCATCCGAGACTTACCTATACGCAGACCAAGGGACGTATTTCACTTGAACTTCGCCATGCCCTGTTTCCCGGAACGCAGTTGTCTGCTGATTTTTCTTGTACGTTGACGCAACAGACCTTTGGATGGGAGATGGCCCTCTCCTTTTCCCTTGGAAGTTTTTCCAGCAACACTTCATTTGAACAATGGTTGGCCGGTTTGGAGCCTGCGCGAGCCCCCGTATGGTTGGATGATCATCTCTGTGACGTATCATTAGGAAAGCTGGAAATAGTGGGAAGAGCCCATGCGGAGTTTTTCCCGAATTGGGTCATGGCGTTTACTGGAAAAGGAGTAGGACGTCTTGAGGGGCCATCCTCTCGACTCGATTCAGATGCTGTCCAGATCGCCCTCTTGCAATCAAAAGATCCTAGCGTGGTGAGAAAACCCGGGCACATCCGATCCTTGATTGCGATGGATCGTGGGACACACACCTGGTCCATGAATGTGGCTGTTGACTCATCAGCCGATGGTGCCCTCCATTGTCCGGATAATGCCTTTTCTTTGGTGCACATCGAAGCCTGGGAACAGCCTGATGGTGGAAAATCCCATGCGATGATCGCTGAATCAGGAGAGGGCGATGAGCCGCTCCACTTTTGTTGTCGTGGTTTGGAGAGAAGCTCTGATCAGGTAACGCTTGGGCTTACGAATGTTCGCTATGTGGCACTTTTTCAATCAAGAACGCGCGTTGGGCAACAGGCACTGGTGGCGAAATTTGACCAACACCAAGATTCTTTCAGGTTGCATGGCTGCTCGTTTACGTTAGGCCATCCGATTGGCACGCCTCCCTTCGAATTGATTCAGTACGAAGATGGGACACGAACCCTTCAATGCGAACCGGGAATTAACCGTCTTGCCGTGCCATTGGCTGGAGCATTGGCCCAACCAATGGATGTGCCATTTGGCGCGCGCCTGATCCTTGCGCAAACGAAGCCACGCATACGGCGCAGACCCACCATCAAGCCCTCGGCTAAACAACCGGTTATTCCAAGGCCACCCGCTCCAGTTACCAAGCCCGAGAGTGTGGCACCTCGTCCTCTCGCACCAGGGTCTCAAGCTATTACGCCCATTCAAAAAGTCCCGATTGATCCGAGGATCGTCGCGCCTTTGGTCAACGATTTTCGGGTGACGATTCAGATCCCCGGCCCGTTGGCGGTTTCTGTGGTTCGTCCCGAAGATTTGTTGGTCCTCAAGTTTGAATTTCGGAATCTCACTTTGCAGGTTGGGCAAGGACAACCCCCGAAACTCGTTCCAGGCTCAGGAGGGAATAGTCGATCAGGTCCACCAGTCTTGGTGGTCAACTTTCCTCCTCAGCATATTGCGGAAGAAGCCTTTTATGAAGCAGCAGAGAAGAAAGACCCACCTACGTTTCCCATTGACGCGCGTCTAGCTGGCTGGAGTCGACTCGTTTTTGCCATCCCCAATGGCACGACGTTTATTCCGTACACCCTGGATGCACTATTGAATTGGTCGCATTTGCAACAGGTGGTGGCTCCGGCTGCAGCCCCTCCACCTTCGCCGCCACAACGGGTGGCTGTGCCAGTTCCTATCCCACATGTGCCCCAGCGCATTCCTCAACGGATTCCTCAGCGGCCCCTTCAGAGGCAACAATCGTATCCCTTCCTGGAAGGCCCGGTGGAGCCGCGTTGGAATGAAGTGCGAGGGACCAATCAACTTTTTCATGTTGTAAAGACCGTTTTAGGTGGGGAATACCGACCACAAGCCATTGTTGTGGCGCAACGAGATGCCCCGACCCGACAATCTCAACAAGCCATTCAGTCACAGATTCCCAATGCTGTCGCAGTTCGTGCGCAACCGCCTTCACCGCCTACCCCAGCGGAACTCAAAAATTTTACGGCGCTGGAAGTTCCCTATCGCCTATTCCTTTCTCCCAGTGCGATGGCCGGATGGAGCCATATGACGAAACCTGTCACGTTTAATGGCCGAACCGAGTTGTGGCATACGCGACTTGGGGTCCGACGGCAAACGCGATCGGGAGATTGGGGTGTGGATGAGGCTAATACGTGGTATCGCACGATGCGGGCCATTTGGTCTCCAGATTTTGATAAGGACAAACCAACTGGAGGTCCTCCGATCTATCCTAGCCAGGATCCACGTACACCATTTCGGATGCTCCCAGAAGCGCAGGATCGTCATCAACTCGTGCATTTGATGGCCAATGGGCAAGGTTTCCCAAAGGGATGGCAGGATCGGGTCATGAAAATCGACCGGTTCATGTTGAGTGCTCTAGGAGCGTGGATCAAGTCGCGGTACCTTTTTGACCCAGCCCCAAGTCAGTTGACCCTGATTGAATGGGTTCAACATGCCAATATGGGACGAGATCAGTTTGTCAAAGTCGTGCATGAGGGTTTTCTCTTTCCATTTGGCCACAAGGCCGTGTTAGTCAAGATTAGCGAACGAAAATTTGAGAGAACAAACAAGGGTATTGTCGCGCTGCTCCGATACCGTGAATTCATCGTAGTCAGGGAACCCATTAAAGAATATCCCGGTCCCGGACAAGAGGACCTCACTTTTTCCGATGGACGAAATTTTCCCTATCGAAGTTTACAGATTACAAAACTGGTTTCCCCAAACCTTGATAAAAAGGAACTTTCTCCCGTTTTTGAGTCAGGCCAACATGATAATAGGATTGCCTTTTGGCCAAAAGTTACTGGGGAAGATTTTCAATGGCATGTGATTGGCGAGGATTGGGCGGGTCAAAAGTCTGAGTTTTCGTTACCATTGATTTTTATTGATAAAGTCGTGGGTCTTAGTGCAGACATTGGGAGAAGTCCTGCTATTCATGTGGTGCGAACGGCCTATTTTCAGTCTGGAAGTCGAAAGGTCGCTGATCTTTCGGGACAAAAGGTGGCCTTTGCTCCCAAGAAACCTGGTGGGGATACGGTCCTAGAAACAGCCAGTCTGACCTTCGATGCCGAAATCCCATGTAACTATGTAGCCATTCAGGAAGGGTTTGCCCCAACATGTTCAAACCAACTTACTCAGCCAATCAAAGATGCCGCTGACCCCTTGTTTTTCCCATTTGTGTCAGAGGCTGAAGTGAGTATCCCTGCCGTAAAGAGTTTGCTGGGAACGGGTCCTGCCGCCGACCGTACGAAAGTCCGTTACAGCAATCTCTATCGAGTCAAAGGATTTGGCGGACCGAATAAAGGCGAACTCTTTTTAGAGCTGGTTCAGCCGGTTGGTCTGCAATTTGGTCAGACAGACAAAGTGGGTGGTGTCGGAGCGCCGAATATGAACATCGTGGGGATTTCCAGGGAGTTCGGTCCGATTGGTGGTGCGGGTGGTATCAGTACGGGAGACGTGACGACTCGCGGTATTAGCCCAGGACAGTCCGCGGAGAAGTTTGCACAAGGAAATTTCGATCCCAC
>JAOUQB010000001.1 GCA_029879555.1 Nitrospirota bacterium
GCCGAGACCATGTGGGCCATGTCAGTTGGGGCTATATTGGCGGTGACCGTAATGACGCCTTTCCCACCAAGGGCCATCATGGGAAGTGTCAATGGATCATCACCGGATAGGATCAGAAAGTCTTGTTTGGAATGATGAATAATGTCTGAAACTTGTTGAAGTGATCCACTGCCTTCTTTAATGCCAATAATGTTGGGAACCTTCGATAGTCGGGCAGTGGTGGCTGGCAGCATATTCACGCTGGTGCGTCCGGGAATGTTGTAGAGAATTTGTGGCAGATCGACGGCTTTTGCTACGGCTTCGAAATGCCGGAAGAGCCCTTCTTGTGTGGGCTTATTGTAATACGGGGTAATCAGAAGAGCGCCATCTGCTCCTACCGATTTAGCATGCTTGGTAAACAGGATGGCTTCATCGGTGGAGTTAGACCCTGTGCCAGCAATAACCGGTATCCGTTTATTCACGACTTCGACGGTAACGGCGACGACGCGTTCATGCTCTTCTGATGTCAGTGTGGCGGACTCACCAGTCGTTCCACAAGGCACAATGCCGTGAGTTCCGTGAGCAATTTGAAATTCAATGAGGTCAGCCATGGCCTTTTCATCGAACTTCCCCTTGGTAAATGGCGTGACGATAGCGACTAATGATCCAGAAAACATGATTTCAGAAAATCCTTAGGAAAATATGTTGGGAATTGATTCTCCACGAATCAAATCTTCGTAGGTTTCTCGTTCTCGAATCACCATCATCTTGTCGTCTTTGATGAGCACTTCTGGTGTTTTAGGTCTGGAGTTGTAATTGGAGGCCATCGTAAATCCATAGGCTCCAGCACTCATGACTGCCAATAAGTCTCCTGATTGCGGCTGTGGCATTTTTCGGTCTTTGGCTAAGAAATCACCTGATTCACAAATGGGCCCCACGACGTCCACGGTATTGACAGGAGCTGATTCATTTTTGAGGACGGGCTGAATGTCATGATGTGCATCATACAAGCTCGGGCGAAGTAGATCATTCATCGCTGCGTCGACGATTACAAAATGCTTATTCGCGCCCTCTTTATTGTAGAGCACTTTCGTGACCAAGATTCCGGCATTGCCGACAATCGATCGCCCTGGCTCCATGATAATGTGACACGAGGTAGTTTGGAGTAATGGAGAAATGGCTGCAGCCAGATCCGCAGGGTGTGGCGGGGTTTCGTCCGAATAGGTGATTCCGAGACCTCCACCAATATTCATATAGCGAATATCGATTCCTTGAGCTTTCAATGACTGGATGAGATGTAAGACTTTTTTAATGGCGTCGACAAATGGCGCCACTTGGGTGAGTTGTGAGCCGATATGGCAGTGCACCCCGACGACCTCAATGTGGGAAAGTTGGCTGGCAAGTGCAAACTCATTCAGGGCCTGATCCGCGGCAATACCAAATTTGCTTTTTTTCAATCCCGTGGAAATGTAGGGATGGGTTTGCGGGTCGATATCTGGATTGATGCGCAGCGCCACACGTGCCCGCAGTCCAATACTTTTGGCGACCTCATTGATTTGTTGGAGCTCACCAGCAGATTCGACATTGAACATGAGAATGTCAGACTCCAAGGCATAACGGATTTCTTCAGGAGATTTTCCTACCCCGGCAAAGACCATCTTGTTCGAGGGCACTTCGGCCTTTAGCGCCCGAAACAATTCTCCGCCAGACACGATATCCACTCCACTGCCTTCTTTGGCCAAGAGCTTCAAGATGGCAATGTTGGAGTTGGCCTTCATGGCATAGGCGATGATATGGGGAATGTCCTGAAAGGCGCCATCGAAGGCATGGAAATGACGGTGGATCGTGCGATGGCTATAGATATAGCACGGTGTGCCTACTTGCTCGACAATGTGTTGAATGGAGACTTCTTCACAAAAAAGTTCTCCTCCTTTGTAGTGGAAGTCATGCATGGCTCGGGCTCTCTTCAAAGATGTCCCAATCAACAAGGGCCATTTCATTTATGGTTGTTTGGAACGCTTCTTTTAATTTTCGATAGCGTAAATTGGCATGAGGAGTAATAGCTTTCAGGATTTCCCCATCTAACAACGTTTGAATCGCTTTAGGCGTGGCATGCTTGAGATGTTCAAAGTTGACGACGATGTCCATTTTGGCATCCTGGGCAGCTTGTTTAATACGCGTCAAGAGTTCTCGGGCGTTCAGATGGTCTAACGTTCCTTCCAACTCAATGAACAAGGCCGCAAAGGCATCGTGCCGACGGGCTTTGACATTTAAACACAGGTCCTGCTTTTTTGCCGGTTGGGATGCCTGTGGGAACAGGGCATTTGGAATCAATTGCTGGGTTTCAAATGTGGGAAGTCTCGCCTCGAGATTTTTGAGGACGCTCGCGATGGGCGATAATCGACCTTGTGGCGTTGATCTCCGAATGAGTTTCCGAAATTCCCAATTCATTTCGAGTCGAGGAATAAGCCGTTGGCTGGTATGGGCCACCCGTTTCCAGATACAAGGCCAGGAATAAAATTCATGGTTGGCCCAAAAAAATCCTTCCTGTAGTTGTTCCGGTGTCATGCGTTTGGGTGTGTAGACCACATGCTTGCCGTCATACTTTGACCAATCTCGATCAAAGATCCGTCCTTCCCGTTCATACCGTTCAAATAGGGCGGTACCTGGAAGCGGGGTCAGCACATTGAAATAGGCCAGTTCCAATTTATTGCGTGTGAGAAAATTAATGGCCGTCTCAAATACCGATTCGTCATCGTTGTCAAAGCCAAACACGATACCTGGGTTCACCATGATGCCATGATCGTGAAACATTTTAATTTGATCTTCAAATTTGCGTACTTGATTAAACCCTTTGTTTGTTTCGCCTAAGGAATCTACTGAGAGCGACTCGAGCCCCACAAAGACTGAGACGCATCCGCTGTCGGCGGCCAATTTCACCATGTCAGGATCGTCTCCCAGGAACATCGTGGATTGGCAGCCCCATTTAATGTTGAGAGATTTCAAGGCTTCCCACAGTTCGCGGCAATAGGCACGGTGGCTATTATGTAAATCATCGACAAAAGCGACAATAGACCCTTCTTCCAACCCGACCCAAATTTTCAACGACGTTGAAATCGCATTTAAGAGAGAGCCCTGTGTCATGCGTTCAACGATATCTGAACGAAGCCATTCTTTGGCATGTTTCAATTCTGCGATCACCTCTGGAACCGGACGGCGGCGTGTCGTTTTCCCATTAAACGGCGATACGCTGCAGAACTCGCAATCAAAATGACACCCCCGAGTCGTAAAGCTGCATAATCTTGTCATGTACGAATCGGGGCTGAGTAATTCGATCCGTGGGGGTTTATAGTCACTCAAGTCTGGGAATTGATCCATACGATAGATACGCTTCAAGGCCCCTGCTTCGACATCTGCAACCACTTGTGGCCAGAGGTCTTCAGCTTCTCCACAGACAATCGCATCGCAATGTTGCAGGGCTTCATCGGGACAATAGGTGGGGTGGACGCCTCCGAGCACCACTTTTTTCCCACGGGCGCGAAATTCATCCGCAATTTCGTAGGCGCGTGGGGCGTAGCAGGTCATCACGGATAAGCCGACTAAGTCACAGGGCGTCTCAAAATTAATGTCGGCGGTTGCTTCGTCCACCAGTTCGATATCCCATGTTGATGGAGTGTAGGCGGCAATGACTGGCAACGAGAGCTTGGGAAACCAAATAGATCGGCGTTCACTCGCCGTCATATGGTACGGATTATTGCGTGGGTAAGGATCTAATAAGAGGAGCTTGGGGCGTGTCACATTGGGGGATTCTGTTATAGGCATGAATTTAATTCTCCAAAACGAAGTGGTATCAAATAAAAAGAAGGTAATTCTAACGTGAATGCTGCCCCGTGAACAAACATTTGTCACCCGTTTGGGGTCTCATCGCGTTCCAATCGGATAGAAAGTCGGCAGTTCTACCCTTTCTTGCTCAACCGGAGTGGTTTCATCTTCGGTGAGGGTGGCTTCAGATTGAGCATTCTCTTGCTGCTGCTTTCTCACTTTGGCTTCGATCCCCACATCTTCTGGTGGAATAGGCGATCCGACGGCTCCACAGCCCATCATACAGGTGAATACGACCATGACGCCCGACGAACCCATGAAGTTGGCAAACTTCGGAGACAAGGAACTCATGTGGCACGCTTTTTCTTGCTGGATGTTCGAGAGTTGCCCTGCAACGCCGTCTTCCAATACTTGAGTTGTGAAGCCACTTGATCCGACGCTGTTCCTCCTACCACATTTTTCTGGTTAATGGCCGCGCTTGGGCTTAAGACGTCAACAGCGTTTTTGTCAAATGAAGGAGACGCCTTGAATAAGTCTTGAGGGGTGAGATCAAGGAGGTCTTTGCCCTTGGCTAAGCATTCCCCAACCAAATTCCCAACAATATGATGCGATTCGCGAAAAGGCACACCTCGTTTGACGAGGTAGTCAGCTAGTTCGGTCGCGAGAAGAAACCCTTCAGAGACGGCCCTGTTCATGGGTTCCGGTCTAACGGTTAGTTGAGACAAAAGTTCTGCGTAGATTTTGACTGATGTGGTGACGGTATCAATGGTGTCAAATAAGGGTTCTTTGTCTTCTTGGAGATCACGATTATAGCTGAGGGGCAAGCCTTTGACCGTTGTCAGGAGACTAAATAAATGTCCGTATACTCTGCCAGTTTTTCCTCGAATAAGCTCAGGGATATCCGGGTTTTTTTTCTGAGGCATCATACTGCTGCCTGTGCAAAACCCATCGGGAAGATCGACGAATTGAAATTCTTGAGAAGACCACAAGATCAGTTCTTCGCTTAGACGGGAAAGATGCATCATGAGAATGGCGCATCCGCTTTGGACTTCGATCACAAAATCCCGGTCGGAGACAGCATCTAAGCTATTTTGGGTAATGGCGGGAAACTTCAATAGGGCGGCTGTATAGTGGCGATCAATGGGGTAATTGGTTCCTGCGGGGGCTCCGGACCCCAAAGGCATCACATTGATTCGGACCAAGGCATCATGCAGTCGGCCTTTGTCTCGTTCCACCATTTCCACATAGGCGAGCGCGTGATGGGCAAATAAGACTGGTTGGGCTCGTTGCAAATGGGTGTAGCCCGGCATCATGACCCCTTTATATCGTTCGGCCAAAGTCACAAGCGATCGTTGCAGTCGACAGAGGTCTTGTTGCAAATGCTGAAGGACGTCACGAAGATAGAGTCGAAGATCCAGAGTTATTTGATCATTACGACTGCGCCCGGTATGCAGCTTTCCCCCAAGGGGGCCAATAAGCTGGGTGAGCCTTCTTTCGATGCTCATGTGCACATCTTCGTCTTTCACCTTCCATGGATGTCGTCCGGCACGGATGTCTTCTCGAATGCCATGCAGGCCTTTGATGATCGTCTGGCTTTCGCGAGAAGATAAGACCTTGGCTCGTTGCAAAGTCTTGCAATGGGCGACACTGCCTTCGATATCGTATTCGTAGAGGCGGCAATCAAATCCAATGGACGCTGTGAACGATTCCACCAATGCGTCGGTCTGTCCTTGGAAACGCCCTCCCCAGAGCTTTGACGGATCTGACTTTTTCGGGGACGTGCCTCGGGATTTCGATTGAGTGGGGCTTGGTGATTTTGATCGAGAAGTCTTCATCAGAATGAGCGTGTGCGAGTTATTGGGAATGTTCTTGTTGGGGATCAATATTCATCGATGGTTTATCTCCGACGAAAGAAGGAAACATGGTTTGACACAGATTCATTTTTTACCTATGCCCATGATTAACCTTTCCAAGTCTTTGGATTGGGTCAAGGAGTCATGCGGTCTACTTTCCTAGCCATTCCAGCAAAATGGCTTTTTGTACGTGGAGGCGATTCTCCGCCTGGTCTAAGACGACAGATTGGGGTCCATCTAACACCTCAGCGGTAATTTCTTCACCTCGGTGTGCCGGTAAACAATGAAGAACTACCGCATTGGGCTTGGCCTGTTTCAGTAACTGACTATTCACTTGATAGGGGGCAAATGCGGCCATGCGTGCTTGAGATTCCTCTTCTTGCCCCATACTGATCCACACATCGGTGTATATCGCATCAGCTTGCCTGGCGGCGATCATTGGATCATGGGTGATTTCAATTCTGGCCCCAGTCTGAGCGCCATCGGCTCTAGCCTGTTTCACAATGGTGCTATCCGGTTCGTATCCTGGGGGACATCCCACAGAGACATGCATTCCTACTTTGGCTCCAATTTCCAGAAGCGAATGCGTAATATTGTTCCCATCGCCAATGTAGGCTAACTTTAATCCTTTTGCGCGTCCTTTTTTTTCCACTATGGTGAGAAGGTCAGCGAGGGCCTGGCAAGGATGGCAATGATCAGTCAACCCATTAATCACCGGGATGGACGTATATCGGGCCCATTCTTCCAAAGCTGATTGGTCGAAGGTTCTCACGACTAACCCATCGACGTAACGAGAGAGGACTTTGGCTGTGTCCGCTAAACTTTCCCCTCGGCTGAGCTGTATTTTTTCTGAGGCCAAGAAGAGAGCTTGGCCACCGAGTTGGTTCATGCCAGCTTCAAAGGAGACCCGGGTGCGAGTTGAGGGTTTTTCAAATATGAGTCCTAGCGTTTTCCCCTTGAGAGGGAAAGTCGGTCGGGTTTTGCCGTGAGCCGCTTTCAATTTTTTAGCCAGTTTGATCAGGTCGCCAATTTTATTCCTGGGAATGTCAGCTACCGTCAAGAGGTCTTTGGGAAGTGGTGACGCCTTGCTTCGGGAGGCAGAACTGGAGCGAGGACTCTGGGTAGAAGGACGAACTGAAGTCATTCGTTATTTTCGTCTGGAAAGGACGTCAGAAAGGACAGTCAGCAAACGATCAATTTGCTGGTGGCTTATGATGAAGGGAGGCACGAACCGGAGCACATGGCCCATTGTGCAATTAATAAGCACGCGACGTTCCAGGCATTCCATGACCAGTGGTTTTCCGTCAATGGATAATTCTAGCCCTCGCAACAGACCCATGCCTCGGGTTTCCCTAATACAAGAAAACTTTTCGGCAAGCGTGGCTAACCCTTTTGCTAAGTACTCACCAGCTAGACGACCTTGTTCCAGTTTGCGCCCATCCAAAAGCAAGTCTAATACTTTTAGGGCTGCGGCACAGGCCAATGGATTCCCGCCAAACGTGGATGCGTGTGTACCGGGTTGAAAAGCAGCAGCCACAGTGTCTATGGCGAGACAAGCCCCAATCGGGACTCCTCCGCCTAGACCTTTGGCCAACGTCATAATATCCGGTTGAATGCCGAATTGTTCATAGGCGAATAAGGTTCCTGTCCGTCCCATCCCTGTCTGAACTTCATCAAAAATCAGAAGAATTTGTCGTTCGTCACAAAGCTTCCGAACCTTTCTCATGTAATCGGCGTCAGGAACAATCACGCCTCCTTCAGCTTGTATGGGTTCGAGCATGATCGCTGCAGTTTGTGGTGTCAGGGTGGCTTCTAATGCGTCGAAATCCTTAAAAGGAGCGTACCGGAATCCTGGTACCATGGGGCCAAATCCTTCTTGTAAGGCTGGTTGGCCTGTGGCCGTGAGGCTAGCCAACGTCCGTCCATGAAAGGATTGCTGCATGGTCAAAATTTCAAAGCGGTTAGGGCCGAAAGTTGTCGTAGCATAACGCCTGGCTAACTTTATTGCGGCTTCATTGGCTTCCGCCCCGCTGTTACAAAAAAATACCTTATCGGCAAAGGAATGCTCGACGAGCCGTTGAGCCAATTGCGTTTGTGGTTCGGTATAAAACAAATTGGAGGTATGGATCAGTTGTCGGGCTTGTCGAGTAATGGCTTCAACAATGTCCGGATGAGCATGGCCCAGAATATTCACGGCAATGCCGGCCACACAATCAAGATATTCCCGGCCTTCGGCGTCGTAGACTAGGCACCCTTGGCCACGTTCAATAGTTAACGGGAGCCGGGTATAGGTATTCATCAAATACCGCGCTGCGTTTTCTTGTATTTGAGTCGCCATCATGTATCAAAAACCCGCGTGAATACAGGCGAATTTATCATAGGACTTCTTCTTTCCGCAATTATTCTTGGCAAGAAGGCCTACATGTCCTAGCTTAGCGAAAAGAACCTCAAGAGGAAAACGACTTTGGAGAGTACCTGAACGAGGGCTTTAGAGAGGATGGGGTTAAGCCGTTAGTTAGGGCTGGCTTGTTGCCGACGAAGATCGTAAGCCAGCCCGATTTTGCTCAATGTCCAGATTAACCATTTTGAGGGATCGAAATCGTACCAACGAATGCCATTGCGGTAATCGCTTTGATACATGTGGTGGTAATTGTGGTAGCCCTCACCAAACGTCAGTAGGGAAATCCACCAACTGTCGCGGCTGGAATTAGAGGTACCGTGAGGCTGATCACCCCAAATGTGGCAGATGGAATTAATGAAAAATGTGGAGTTTAAGACAAAAAAAGTGCGTGCTAAGCCAGCTAAAAGAAAACAACCAATGCCGCCGATCCAGCCGTTGTACAAAAGGCCGACGAAGAACGGGAGGAACAACCCAGTCAACACAATCGGAAGGTAATATTTGTTTTGCCAAACAACCAACGGATCTTGTAAGAGGCGTGTCTGGTATTTAGGGTCTCGGTTGGGGTCTTTCCAAAAAATCCATCCACAATGGCTATGCCAAAATCCTAGTGTGGCGTTATAGGGATCTTCGTCCTTATCGCAGCGTGAATGATGCCGAAGGTGATCTCCGCACCAGCGTAACGCGGAATTTTCTAAAGCCATTCCGCCGGCAATTAAAAAAGCCATCTTTACCCAATCCGGGCATTTAAAGCTTCTATGCGTCAGTAAGCGATGATATCCAACCGTAATGCCAAGTCCAGTAATCATGTACAAGGAAACAAACATTGTCCAGTCCACCCAGGTGAAGTCATAGAAATAGGCATACACCGGAAGGCCAACAATGGTAGCGGCTATGATCAAACCAAAAAGGAACATGGTGGGGTAATCTCGTTGAGGGGTTCCGGCTTTTGACGGGTCTAGTGTTCTTGACATGGCGGCAATGTCCTTATGTATCTCTCACCGGTATGTTTATGAATTGAAGGGTGCCCTGCAAAGGAATGATCCACCGGTGAGGGATCAGTTAATCAAAAAAACATTGAAATTGGTAACTCTGATACAGGAAAGTGGTTTGCTCTTTTCAGAATTTACAGGATGAGACCTGCCCATGTATAAGAGCTAGTTGAGAATACTATGACCACAGGTTCCTTGTAAAGAGGAAGCCACAAAACTCCACCTTTCCTGTCACTATTAGCTTAGCAGACTTCTTTGAAAAATCCAGTCATTCAGTGGAGAAGGCGGGGAGGGAGGTGGCTGTGATCGCTTTCCTTTTGGGAAAGCGATCACAAAAGCAGCCCATTAGTACTTATAGGTATCTTCTTTAAATGGGCCTTCAACTGGAACATGAATGTACTGAGCTTGGGTTTTTGTCAGTTTGGTTAAGACCCCGCCAAATCCACGGACCATATGGGCAGCCACTTCTTCGTCTAAAATTTTGGGAAGTACTTGGACGGTCGGAGTTTCGCGTTCCACATGGTCGGCATACTTTCGCTCATAGAGGAAAATTTGAGCCAAGACTTGATTGGAAAATGAGCCATCCATAATTCGAGAAGGGTGCCCAGTGGCATTACCAAGATTAACCAGCCGCCCCTCAGATAATAAGATTAAATGGTCCTTAACTGCTTTGTTCCGGTAGATTTTGTGAACTTGTGGCTTCACTTCCTCCCACTCCCAGTTTTTCCGCATATACTGCGTGTCAATTTCGTTGTCAAAATGTCCAATGTTGCACACTACAGCGCCGCATTTTAGGGCTTGTAACATGGCAGAATCACACACATTCAGATTGCCGGTTGTCGTAACGACCAAATCGGTTTGGCTCAACAGTAATTGGTTCGTGTCCTCAAGTTTGCCGGTATTAATCCCGTCTTTGTAGGGCGAAACGACTTCAAATCCATCCATGCAGGCCTGCATAGCGCAAATTGGGTCAATTTCAGAAATTTTGACAATCATGCCTTCTTGGCGAAGGGATTGGGCTGATCCTTTCCCCACATCACCGTAGCCGATGACGAGTGCTTTTTTCCCAGCCATCAAATGATCTGTTCCTCGCTTGATGGCGTCATTTAGGCTGTGGCGGCATCCATATTTATTGTCATTTTTTGACTTGGTGACAGAGTCGTTTACGTTGATGGCTGGAACTTTTAACGTGCCATTTTTCATCATTTCTTGTAACCGATGCACGCCAGTGGTTGTTTCTTCCGTGATCCCGTGAATGTGATCCAGCATGGCTGGATATTTCCCATGGAGCATCATGGTTAAATCGCCGCCATCATCTAATACCATGTTAGCATCCCAGGGTTTCCCATCTTTTAAAATCGTCTGCTCAAGACACCAATCGTATTCTTCTGCCGTCTCTCCCTTCCATGCAAATACGGGAATCCCTTTGGCGGCAATGGCAGCCGCAGCGTGATCCTGCGTTGAAAAGATATTGCAAGACGACCAGCGCACTTCCGCACCTAGTTCAATCAGGGTCTCAATTAACACACCTGTTTGGATGGTCATGTGAATACATCCCAAAATTTTGGCGCCTCTAAGAGGCTGCGAGCTACGGAATTTATCTCGGAGGGCCATCAAGGCTGGCATTTCCGTTTCAGCAATTTGCAGTTCTTTCCGGCCCCAGGCTGAAAGGTTAATGTCCGCAACTTTATAATCTTGTGTGGTAGCTTCTAATGTACTGGCAGTACTCATAATGATCACTCCCCCCTCGTTTGTCTGTGTGGGTAACCTAATTAGCAAATTATGGAATGCAAAAGCATAGATTGAGGGCAAGAAGTCTGACTTCCTCTCTCAGATCTGGCCGGAACCATTGTTTATTAAATTATAACCCAGCTTCCCTTCGTAGCAAGGCAGCTTTGTCAGTCTTTTCCCAAGTAAACCCTGGTTCATTTCGGCCAAAATGTCCATAGGCTGCTGTTTGCTTATAGATGGGGCGGCGCAATTTGAGGTGTTCGATAATACCCTTTGGTGTTAAGGAAAAATGCTTGCGCACTAATTTTTCAATGCGTTCCACGTTAGTTTTTTCTGTTCCTTTAGTATCCACTAAAACTGAGACGGGTTCAGCGACCCCAATGGCATAGGCTAATTGCACTTCGCATTTTTCAGCCAATTGGGCGGCAATAATATTTTTGGCAATGTAACGAGCCATGTAAGAGGCCGACCGATCGACTTTGCTCGGATCTTTTCCAGAAAAAGCGCCTCCGCCGTGGCTGCCAACTCCCCCATAGGTATCGACAATAATTTTACGGCCTGTGAGTCCTGCGTCGCCCATGGGTCCTCCCACGACAAATCGTCCTGTTGGATTAATGTGAAATTTGATGTTTTTAGGGTTAAACAATTTCTTGGGCATGACGGGAATAATCACTTTTTCCATAATATCTTTTTCAATCTTCTTTGATGTCACCGCCTCGCTGTGTTGCGTCGAAACCACGATGGTATCAATTCTGACGGGCTTGCCATTTTTGTATTCAATGGTAACCTGGGCCTTTCCATCCGGTCGAACCCAAGGCAAAATATTCTTTTTGCGAACTTCAGCTAATCGTCGAGTCAGTCGGTGGGCGAGGACAATCGTCATCGGCATGAGCTCAGCGGTTTCATTAGAGGCATAGCCAAACATGAGGCCTTGATCCCCGGCACCTCCGGTATCCACGCCCATCGCGATATCGCCAGACTGGTTATCAATTGAAGTCAAGACGGAGCAAGTGCGATGATCAAATCCCCAGGTCGCATCTGAATACCCAACGCCTTTAATAGTTTCCCGAATAATCTCAGGAATTTCCACGTAGGCTTTAGTGGAAATTTCTCCAGCCACAAAGGCAATGCCGGTGGTAATCAACGTTTCACAGGCTACTCGGCAGTTCCTATCTTTTGCCATAATCGCATCCAAGATGCTATCTGAAATTTGGTCAGCAATTTTATCAGGATGCCCTTCTGTGACTGATTCAGACGTAAACAGATAACTGGATTGTCTCATTGATTCCCCCTAATTAAATAGGCCGAGCTTCATGCTCAACCCTCGGGCATAGACCCTAAGTGAATAATGCAAAAACCAAAACCCTTACTATACATCAAGGAAAACTTTTGCACAATTTTCAAATCGAAAATGATTTGAGGAATGGATACCCAGACTTTCAAAAAATACGTTATGTCTCTCCGAGAAAATATGGAAAGGCTTGAAGGGGGCGTAGGGGAAGTCGACTGAATCCGCTAAAGGTCCATCGCAAAGGATTTTCGAAGATATCAGATTTGCCGTCGTTCTTTCTGATTCGCCAGCAATCATTTGATCCCTCTGATCCGCCCGTTATATAAAATAAAATACTTAGATGAATGGTAAGTTTTTTTACTTAGGTAGCAATGCTATATGCGTATCATGGTTTTAGAAAGTTCTCAGCCAAAAACGGTTGAAAATTATATGATTTTTTCCATCGACTTCGGAGAGCTTGGCTGGCTACTTTGGCTTGCATAACCGAATTTCAGGGTGGTAAGATCCGGTGTTATTTTACGGATAAATATTAGGTATATCTGCGAATTTCCTATCGATTAAAGCGAGCGGGGTGGTCTGGCTTTTTTCATGGCAATTCCAGTAAGGAGGCTTGTGAATGTACAAAACGATATATGTCCCAGTCGATAATTCAGACCATTCCAATATGGCTGTCGAGTTGGGCGTCCAATTCGCGAAGGTATTTGGGTCGAAAATGGTTGGGAGCCATGTCTATGCCGCAAAAATGCATGATAAGCGGTTTAAGCAAATGGAAGCTGGGCTCCCCGAAGAATATCATGACGAGAAAGAATTGGATCGACAACGGCAAATCCATGATTCCTTGATAACGCGTGGTCTCCAAATCATTACTGATTCGTATTTAGATTACGTTGGTGAAAAGTGTGACGAAGCCAATATTCCTCTGGAGCGACGTTCCTTGGAAGGACGCAATTGGAAGGCGATTGCGGAAGACATTACTAAAAATGGCTACGACCTCACCATTATGGGTGCGTTAGGCGTGGGGGCTGTCAAAGATTCCATTATCGGGAGCAACACAGAACGAGTTATTCGACGGGTGCGCAATTCGGATATGTTCATCGTCAAAGATACCAAGCCAATGAATGGCGGAAAAATCGTGGTAGCCGTGGATGGCAGTCATTACTCTTTTGGTGGCCTAAAGACCGCGTTGGCTCTTGGGAAGGCCCTGAATAAACCGGTTGAGGCAATTTCCGCATTTGACCCGTATTTCCACTATGCGGCTTTCCACAGTATTTCAGGGGTTCTGAATGAGGAAGCAGGAAAAGTCTTCAGATTTAAAGAACAAGAAAAACTGCATGAAGAAGTTATTGATAGTGGGTTGGCAAAAATTTACCAATCGCATTTAGATGTTTCGCGTGATGTGGCCCAGGACGAGGGAGCTGACATTAAGACCACCCTATTGGATGGCAAGGCTTTTGAGAAGGTCATCCAGTATGTTCGGAAAGAACAGCCATGGCTTCTTATCGTGGGGCGCATTGGTGTTCATAGTGACGAAGATATGGATATCGGCAGCAATGCCGAGAATCTTTTACGATCCGCACCTTGTAATGTCTTGATTTCCAATAGAAAGTTTGTGCCGCCTATTGATACCCAGGCGGAGTACACGATTGCCTGGACGGAAGAGGCGCTACGGCGCATGGAGAAAATCCCAGTATTTGCCCGAGGTGTCGCAAAGACGGCTATCCATCGCTATGCCATCGAAAAAGGACATACGATTATCAGTAATTCGGTGATTGATGATGCCGTGGGCGATATTCTTCCGGCTGGAGCCATGGATGCGATGAAAACTCTTGGTGGAACCCTGGATGCTGCCGGTGTTGATCGGAATGCCATGCAGGCTGACAATCAGGTGGCACAAGACTTAATGGGATCGACGATGAGTGGCATGATGGCTCAGGTTGTAGAAGAAAAACCGGTTGCTGCGAATCCATTGAGTGCTGGGAATCAAAATTATTTGGATCGGATGTCACGAGATTATTATGTGTGTGGTGGATGTGGGTATATTGGAAAAGGGGCCCATCCGGTTTTATGTCCTGTTTGTGGCCTGGATGGGGCACAATTTAAACAAGTGGATAAATCCATTTTTGATGCGGCAGCCAAGGCGGAAGGTGGTCTGGAAACGGAAGTCGCGTACGATGATATCCCCATGCAATGGACCAAAGATTCCCGAGAAGCTATTCGTTCCGTTCCTGCTGGATTTCAGCGTCGGCGTGCGAAAGCCAAAATTGAAAAGACTGCCAGAAAGTTAGGAATGACGACCATCACATTGGAGTATGCAGGGCCGATGATTCAAGAGGCGGCGGCAGAAGACTATACTCCAATCTTTGCCAATAAAACGGCTGGGGAGGCTTCAATTATGGGTTCTGATTCCAAGAATGACCAAGCTCCTGAGTCCAATGGGTCTGATCCCTATACGTGGGAACCCGATGCCCTTCAACGATTGGAACGGGCTCCGGCAGGTTTTATGCGGGATTGCACCAAGGCGTTAATTATTAAGCATGCGGAAAAAGTTGGTACCACAACTATTACCCTTGATGTGGCTAACCAGGGTATTGAGCAAGCGAAGGAAACCATGGAAGAAGCGATGAAATCGGGGAATGTCAAGGACATTGTTGCCAAGCTGACCGGGACAGGGGCGACTTCTGAAGCCCAACCAGGAGCCGGTCACTAATGGGTAAATCCCTTCCGGTTCTTAACTCATTATTCAATAGTCTGTCGTCGTTAGGTTCGAATGCCGTCTCGCGGTTCGAATCCCTTCGTCCAGGTCCAGGGATTGATGCCCCAGGCGATGGCCGGACGGTTGATGATTTTAAGCCGTACTTGGTCGCTCTGAATCTCACCAGTCGCTGTAATCTCAAATGTGAACACTGTTATTTGGACGCGACGACAAAGATGAGTGGTGGGCACGATGAACTTTCCACCGAGGAATGCTTCCGACTCATCGATCAAATTGCTGAGGTCAATCGGGGAAGTCTCTTGGTGATTACAGGCGGTGAACCGTTAGTGCGACCAGATATCTTAGACATCGCTCGACATGCTGTGAAACACCAATTTATGGTGGTTTTCGGGACCAATGGCATGTTGATTGACGATGCCATGGCGAAACAGATGGTGGAAATTGGGGTCATGGGAGTTGGAATCAGCATTGATTCACTTGATGCCGCCACCCACAATGCGTTTCGTGGAATGCCGAATGCCTGGGAAGGTGCCTTAGCCGGCATCGAAGCTTGTAAGCGTAACGGGCTACAGTTCCAAGTTCATTTCAGCGCGCAACCCATGAACTATAAAGAATTACCGGCTGTCATTGATTGGGCACATGATCTTGGAGCCAAAGTGCTCAATGTCTTTTTCATGGTTTGCACGGGACGTGGTGAGGAATTGACCGATATTACGCCCACCCAATACGAGGAAGTCTTAGTCCATTTGATCGAAAGCCAAGATAAATACCAAGATATGTTGGTTCGGGCCCGATGTGCCCCACATTTTAAACGTCTAGCTTACGAAAAAGACCCGAATTCACCGATCACGAAGGCTCAGGGTTATATGGGCGGCGGTTGCCTTGCGGGGACCAACTATGCGCGAGTGACGCCAAACGGCGATCTGACGCCCTGTCCTTACATGCCTTTATCTGCAGGAAATATTCGGGACAATAGCTTTGTTGATTTGTGGGAGAAGTCGGAGGTGTTTGATTCCTTTCGCTACCCGCATCTCAAAGGCAAGTGTGGCGATTGCGAGTACAGTGAAATTTGCGGTGGTTGTCGTGCGCGACCCTATGTGGACCATGGAGATTGGATGGATGAAGATGAATGGTGTCTCTATACCCCGAAAGGTGGGGAAAAGATTCAGGTGGCCTTCAATGTGCCAGAGGCCTCATCCGTCATTTGGGACCAAGCTTCGGAAGAACGGCTCAGTCGTATCCCCTATTTCTTGCGGGCCATGGTAAAAAAAGGTGTAGAGCGCCATGCCGTGGAAGAAGGGATATCCGTCGTCACCATCGAATTAATGGAAGAACTTCGCAAACGCCGGTTTGGCAACGAAAAACCAGTCTTTAAGTTCTAATGGAATCCCTTCTTGGGGTCCTCACCGATCTCAACCAACTCATTCCGATTGTTGTGCATTGGCTACATTTGCTTTCCGCAGTCGTGTGGATCGGAGGCCTGGCCTTTCTGGTCATGGCTGTAACACCCTGCTTGAAAACGACGGTCCCAAAAGAATTCATTAAGCCCATTTCCGAATCATTTTATAAGCAATATAAGCGAATCGTTGGCCTTCTGTTGGTGGTTATTCTGTTTACTGGCGGGGTCAACCTGCATTATGTGAGTCAAGGAATGATCATGGCGACGGGAGAGGGTGTGGGCCACCATGCCAAATATCTCATGGTCTTTTTTATTAAACTGTTCTTGGTGCTTGGAGTTTTAACCATTTTCCTCTACACAACTCTCTTTAAAAATGACCCGACTGGCCATGAAGACCAAGAAGAACTAGAAGAAATGGCTGTCGAGCCCGTCCCCTTCCAGCGAGTGGCCCTATGGATGGGCGTGTTTATTATTCTTTGCGCGTCAGCCATGAAACATCTTCATACCTGAAGAGCTTATTCGGTCAGCACCAGCCAAGAGAAGTATCATCTCTCTTTCTCTTCTCCATACAGAGGTAAATTAATCTCATTATCAAAAGATGAGTCAACCAGAAAGGACGAGGCATGTTGTCCAGAACCGCGAATGTCGACACCGTGTGGATTAAGAAAATAAGAAGTAAAGGTTCGCACCGGTCAGGATTGGTAATTGGTCTGGTGAGTATGATTGTGGTCCTGGGTGGCAGTTGGAGCGCATGGGCCAAATCCTCTGGAAATCTGGATGATCCAGAAACCGTCATTCGAATGATCGTTAAAGCCAATGCCCAAATGGATATGAAGACCCTTGAAGTACATATGGCGGCGGATGAGGACACTGTGGGTTATACCATAGGTGGGCGCAAATACATCGGATGGAAAAACGTGAAGCAAGCGTTTGAAGAAGAGTTTTCAATGCTGAGTGGATTAACCATTGATATTCTGAATCTCAAGGTCTGGCAAAAGGGAGAGGTCGCCTGGTTTGCGATGGAAATCGATTACAATCGTGAAGTGCAAACGGCGGATGGCCCAAAAAAGAAAACCTGGCCGTTGCGCGATACCGGAGTTCTCAGTCGTCGAGAAGGAAAATGGATGCTTGTCAATTGGCATGAGTCCATGCGTGAACCCATCAAGCCATTGGCTGTAGAGCGGGAAGTTCAGCCATCCAAGACAGAAGAGAATCCAATAAAGGTCAATCTCACTGGTCAATGGGAAATTCAAGAAGAAGACAAAGCTTATCAAGTAACGTTAGATGGGACGGGCAATGGACCGTACACCTGGCAGGAAGGCCGGCTTCAAACTGAGAAAGTTGTGGACCGTCTCTGGTCTGGTACCTGGCATCAAAAGGGGAATGATCGGGAAGGTGGGTTCGAAGTGCTCTTATCAGAAGACGGAAAGACCGCTGACGGAGTCTGGTGGTATTCGCGAGTCGGCACACAAAAAAATATTCCTCCACGTGAGTGGGGCGGTACCTACAAAATTAAGCGCTTGTCTCCCCTTCCTTCCCCTTAATCATGTGGAACACCAATATTTCCTGGATGATTAAAGAAACACACCATTCGAGCCTGAAAAATTTTCTCTTGAGAAAACGTTCCCGCCTTATTCGTCCAACCTGCAGACATTACTAGTCTTTACAAAAATTCAAAAAACAACCATCAACCTACCTCAATCGGTCCAAGCGCTTTCCAATATTGCTCATTCGATTGGGGAATCGATTGGGCGGAATCCCCTTAGTATGGTGTGCGACACCATGGGTTCGAGCCTTACATCAATCTTAAGGTTCCAAGTAGTTTTCAAAGAGCCTTATCAACAGGAGGAGATTATTTATGAAAGAATCAAGCTGTTCCCCAATTATGGCCTTCTTTTTACCCCGGATTAAAGCTGTGGCTTTCCTCAGTTGTGCATTGTTCATAGGCACTCAACCCGTCTGGGCGGAATCATTGAGTGATACCTCGCAAGGCGAGGTTCAAGTTGTGGCCAAAAAACGAGTGGAAAAAAATATCCCAGGTACCTATCACTATGAATCACAATATAAAATGACTAAAGATGAAAAAGGAAATTATCACTCCACCTATGAAAGTCAGAAAAACGAATGGTTTTGCTGTCTAGATTGGTTCTCATCAGAAGATGAACCATCGACAAAAGCAAGTAAATCGTAATTTTTTAGATATTCTTCTCAATTCATTACTTTTCTCAAAAGACACTTTTCTTTCCGAGTATTTGGGAAAAATGGCAGCTGGTCACGTGACCAGCTGCCTTCCCTTGGCCTCTCTCCCTTGACTAGGCAGATATTTTTGGGATTTGCTACAGTGGTGAGATGGTAGATCAGTGGAACTAACATCTGGCATTCATCCATCAACAGAAGGATAGTGGTATTTATGGTTCGAGTGTCAAAAACCCGGTCACGTCCGAAAATGGCTCGTCGAGGACCATCGACGAAAAATGAGGAGTTACCCTTGGGTCTTCCTACAGTGGCGGGCGATGAAAACCTGTTGCCTCATAGACCAGTTGTGGTCATCGTGGGCCGACCCAATGTGGGCAAATCCACCCTGTTCAACCGAATTGTCGGCCACCGAACAGCAATCGTGGATGATGTCTCCGGGGTGACACGAGACCGCAATACGGCGGAATGCGAATATCAAAATCGCATGTTTACCTTGGTGGATACTGGGGGCTTAGACCTCAATGCTGAAGATGTGATTGTGTCGCAGATTAAAGAGCAAACGAAAACTGCTATGGCCGAAGCTGACTTGGTGATCGCGGTCATGGATGGGCGTGTGGGGTTATCGCCCTTGGACTCAGAGTTGGCCGTCTTGCTCCGTCCTCTTACCAAGCCGGTGTTTTTGGCTATCAATAAGATTGATACCCCAAAATCGGAACCGCTTCTCGCAGATTTTTACCAATTGGGCATGAAAGACATCTATCCTATTTCTGCGGAAGGTGGGATGGGCGTTGATGAATTACTGGAAGCGCTCATGCCCTATCTGCCTCAAGCCCCTGATGAATCGGCTCAATTAGAGATTCCCCGTATTGCGGTGGTGGGTCGGCCGAATGTTGGCAAGTCAACTTTGGTAAATGCCATTTTGGGGGAAAAACGACTTATTGTGAGCGATATTCCCGGTACGACACGAGATCCCATTGATTCACTGCTTACTCGTGAAGGCCGCCGTTATGTCTTTACTGATACGGCGGGGATTCGCAGGCGAGGACGCATTGATCGTGGGATTGAAGGCTATAGCGTCGTGCGAGCGATGCGAGCCCTAGGTCGATCTGATGTGGCCGTCTTGGTGTTGGATGGCATAGAAGGCGTCACGGAACAGGACACAAAAATTGCCGGGTTGATCAGTAAACAAGGGCGTGGATGTGTCATTTTGGTGAATAAATGGGATGTACGTGAACATGATCCTGACGCGTATCCTACCTATAATTTGGAGCTGTCCAGGCGATTTCCGTTTTTTGCTCATGTTCCGGTGCTATTTGGAGCAGCGGTGCAAATCGAAACTCTTCCACGCCTATTCGCCAAAATTGATCAGGTGGTGGCGTTATTTGCTACACGAATTCAGACGCGGACGCTCAACCTTTTTCTTCAACAACTCCTCGAAAAAAATCCTATCTCTTTACATCGCGGAAATCCCAAAAAATCGATGTTCATTACACAAGTCGCCACCAAGCCTCCCACATTTGCCTTATTTGTCAAAGGCGCCGAAAAAATTCCTCCAGCCTATGTTCGGTACCTTGAAAATTCCATCCGAGCGGAATATGGGTTTCAGGGAATACCAATCACCATATTGCTGCGGGGAAAAGGAAAAAATACATAGAGGAAAAAATGAGGCGCTACCGTGTTCTGAATCAGTATCGATGGATTCTATGGATAGGCCTGAGCAGTGTGTTATATGGATCTTTTGTCGGAGCGGAAGGTCTTGTTGAGGTTTCTTCTCAGCCTGATATCGACCAAGGGCAAAATATCTACCAAATGCATTGCCTAGAATGTCATGGAGTCAAGGGACATGGGGATGGCCCCCGAGCCACGACTTTAGCCCCACGACCTGGCAATCTCATCTCTGCCGCGACGTCCAGTAAGACGGATGAGGAACTGTTAGCCATCATCACCGATGGGGTTCCACGAACCAGCATGGATGGATGGGAAGAGCGCCTTACTCTTGATGATCGCCGTAACGTCCTTGCCTATGTCCGTTCCCTCGTTCACTTTGACTCGTGAGCCGACGCTAGATACGGGATTTACATTCGACTTAAGGCCCGGAAATATTCCACGAAGGCGTGCATGCCACCTGAGGCTTGGCCCCAATCAAAGTATTCATTGGGAGCATGGTAGCCATGTTCCGGCAGGCTCAATCCCATGAATAAAATCGGGACTTTCCAGGCTCGTTGAAGCGTGGCCACCGCTCCAATGGACCCCCCTTCTCTCACGAACACCGGGCGGCGTCCAAAACCTTCTTCAACGGCATCTTGGAGGGCGGTGGCATAGGGCCCTTCGGAGATCCCACGAAAGGGTTCCAGGGCCTCATCGTTCACCACCTCAATATCTGGGTGTCGTTCTCGAAGATGCTTTTTCAAGAGACGGAAAATCTTTTGAGGATGTTGGTTCGGGACCAAACGCATACTGATTTTGAGTTCCCCCCAAGCCGGAACAATGGTCTTCATGCCAGGTCCGGTATGTCCACCAGTAAGACCATGAATTTCAAAGGTCGGCGAAGCCCAAATGCGTTTGAGTAAATCTTTAGGGTCGGAAGTTCGCAATGAGCGCAATTGATAGGCCTCTTTAAACTTCCGGACTTGAAAGCCTGAGGCGACGAAATCCTTCAATTCAGCGCGAGTGGGGGGTACGACATCATCGTAAAACCCAGGAATTTTGACTCGTCCGGTTTTGGCATCGACACAGGAGTAGGCGGCATCACATAATTCGGCGAGGGGGTTGCGTGCTCCACCTCCGACAAGTCCTGAATGGACATCGGTCTCTCCCGTACGAAGAAGAAGGTGTGCGCCTAATAGGCCACGCAACCCACAGGACAAAGCCGGCCGATCTTTGGCGACCCAAATTGTATCGGAGACCAAAACGGAGTCGGAGGGTGGAACGAGCTTTCGATACTGCAAGACCTCCGCAAAATGAGGGCTGCCAATTTCTTCTTCTAATTCCCACAGCACCCGAATATTCAGAGGAATCCCGGCTTCCCTCGCGAAGCGTGCCGCAAACAGGGCGGTGAGGGCGGGACCTTTATCGTCAGTTGCCCCGCGCCCGCAATAACGATCGCCGTCTTTGTGAAAAGTAAAGGGTGATTGTCGCCATTCCGGTTCCTGAGCGGGTTGAACATCCAAGTGATTGTAAATGGTCACAGACGGGTATTGTCGGCCCGCCCACCATTCTCCCACCACACAGGGATAGCCTTTGGTTTTGACGATGGCGGCACGAGCACCGAATTGTTCCAGATAATTCACCGCCAGTTCGGCCATCTGCTGCATGTCTCCGGCATGGGTAGGATCGGAGCTGACGGATGGAGTTTCCACCATCTGCGCTAACATCTGCTCAAAATGAGGCCGCTGTTCTTGAATGTAGGTGTGTATCGAGGAATCTTGAGGCGCCATGGAGACGGAGTCCTTTTTAGAAAAATGAGGTGAACATGTCGGTTAAATAGGCCTAAATCAGGTATCAATCATGATCAAAAAAACCTTGAACAAGCCCCTCTCCTTCTCACCCTACGGAAAAGGGAACGGGCGCAAAGGTGATAATAAAAATGACGAGGGCTCCCCAGGCCACCCATCGTCGACCCTTGCCCAGCCCAATTTCCGGGTCGGTAACGGGAGGGTGGGCGAGTCCGACAAAACTGGCCATCCCTACCCACACAATCCATCCAGGCCAACCCGTGAAGCCAAGATAGAGAAGAACGGGCACAGTGACATAGGCTAACTGCCGTTGTTGTCGTCCAAAAACGGCGAATGCCACATGCCCTCCATCTAATTGCCCCAACGGTAACAAATTGATGGCAGTGACAAAAAATCCAAACCAGGCGGCAAAGGCAATCGGATGAAGAACCAAGTCATGGGTGGTGGGAATGGGGCCAAACATCAGCCAGGCAATTCCTTGTAAAAGGAGGGGTTCTCCTAGTTGGAGCCCGAAGGCATGCTCTTTTGGAACAACATAGGAATAAGAGAGTCCAATGATAACGGCAATGACCGCCGCAAGAAATCCTGCGATAGGTCCGGCCACGCCAATGTCGAATAAGGCCTGCCGTTTCATAATTGGAGACCGCATGCGAATGACAGCCCCAAACGTTCCAATGAATTGTGGCGGTCCCGGGATGAAGAGGGGAAAGGACGCGGGCACACGATGGATGCGTGCCAGCACGTAATGTCCTAGCTCATGTATGACCAAAATGCCGAGGAGGGTGGCAGCAAAAGGCAATCCATTGAATAATGAATCAGGATATTTTTTGAGAAAATCCCAGGCGCCCGTCACGGGTTTCGTATTGACTTGGAAGGCTCCAGCCCACAGGGTCGTAAACATGGTCAGGCCAAAAAGGAGGATAGGTAAGCCCCAAGCGGAAAAAGTACTGGGTGGTGGGGGTGGTTCGAAATAAAACGACTGACGAGGAATGTCCATTTCTTCTTGTACAGGTTTAGTGGTCCACGTAATACGATGCGGGTTACGAAGCATCCGATTTCGGATGGCGTCGTCTTTAGAAATTGGAGCGATGAGGGATCCGGAAGGGATGGAAGGCGGAGAAGCGTGAGATGCAGACTCTTGAGGGGCTCGAAATGATGAGGAGTCAGTCTTTGGTGTTACAGATTGGGGCGACGAGTCCTGAGGTGGCTGATTATCCATGTCCGAAGAAGGTGTCATGGGGCTATAGTAATAACCGTGCTATCCGTTCGAGTTTATCCGAATGGGTTGTGTGTTTGCTCTTCGGCCACGGTGGTTGATGGACCATGACCGGGAAATAAGACGGTCTCTTTGGAGAGGTGTAATAGGGTTTGGCGGACGGAATGTAAATGTTGCGGATAGAGAGAAAACGGATTGGATCGGCCGACCGATCCCGCAAAGAGCGTGTCACCTACGAAACAAAGACTGTGCCCCTTGCGGCTGGTGAGATAGCAAAACCCCCCTGGGGTGTGGCCGGGAGTCGCCAGGCATTCTACGGTCAGTTCTCCAAGGGCAATCATCTGATGATTAGCGGGAATTTTTAATGAAGCGAGATCGGGTTTCCAAGGGAGCAAGTCGAAGTCGCCATTTCCCAGATAGACGGGCACTGGCCATTCCGCCAAGATTTGGTCTAACCCGCCAGCATGGTCGGCATGCCCGTGGGTGAGGGCCACACCGATGAGTGTTAACTCTCGTGCTTTAATTGTGGCCAGCATCTGTTGAGCATTATATCCGGTATCAATCATTAACGTGTGTTTCGTGTCAGGATCGGTGAAAAGATAGCCTTTGACCTCATACCCCCCAATGCTGCCTCTGATGGTTTCCACGAACTCGCCGTCAGTGGTCCAGTCCGGTTGAGGTTGTGGCATCCACCCATCCAGTGTCAGGGCTACCAAGGAATGAAGCCGTAAATGTAAAGCCTGACAAATGTGGTGAATTTCGGCCTTGGTGGGGAGACGTTGCCCTTTCTCCAGGCTTTCCAAGTCAGAGGGGGCGATGTGGGTCAATTCCGCTAAGGCCGTCAGACTCTGCTCTTGTCCAAACCGAGCCTTCTTGAGAATATCGCAAAAATCATCTTCTAAACTCATGGGGCCCTCATGGATTCTTTAAGGACAGTCGAACACCTTATGTGGTTGGTGTATGGACAGCAATTTAGTCGAGACATGCCATCTAACCAAAAAATGGGGGTCTGGGGAAAGGGGGCGGGTATGTGACTTGGAAATATGACCAGGTCTCCTTCTGGAGACAGGTTCTAAAGATTTTGTACAATGGGCCATGTTTTTATCGATAGGCGCTCGACCAACCTGGCAGTGATGGAGGCTAGGGGGTGTTGGGTGATGTCCCCTGCTTTTCATTGCTGTTCGCTCTAAAAGGGTGTGAGTCACATGACAATTTCGGCTGAGGGGTGTGATGTCTTGGTATTGGGTGGTGGCCCTGCAGGCTCTTCTCTTGCCGCAGTCCTTGCTGAAAATGGTTGGCATGTGGAGGTGTGGGAAAAAGATCCACATCCTCGGTTTCATATTGGGGAGTCGTTGCTTCCCCTGACGCTGCCGTATTTGCAGCAGCTTGGGGTGTTGGAGGAGGTGGAACGGATCGGCCTACAGAAATTCGGGGCGGAATTGGTATCGCCTGTTCATGATGAGCCCATCACCCTGTACTTCTCTGGTGCCATGGATAAAACGCATCCCTATGCGTTTCAAGTGCGACGATCCGAATTTGACAACATTCTCCTTCAAAACTGTCAAAGAAAGGGCGCTCAGATTCATGAAGGGTTTGAGGCCAAAACGGTGGATTTCTCTGATCCACGATTGGCCATTGTCTATGGGAAGAATGCCCAGGGAATATCCATTAGCCGACAGGCTCGGTTTGTGGTGGATGCGACAGGGAGACAGGCCTTTCTTGCCAATCAATTTCAGGCTAAACAGCGCAACCGGCACCACAATAGCGCCTCCGTCTTCGGTCACTTCGAAGGAGTGGTTCGACATGCAGACAAGGACGAAGGCAATCTCACGATTTGCTGGTTTGATCACGGCTGGTTTTGGATTATTCCCTTGCCCGACGGTCCTACGAGCGTGGGAATGGTGTGTTGGCCGCCGTATCTGAAATCCCGAACAAACACCTTAGAGGATTTTTTTTGGCAGACGGTCCAGAGTTCGCCCCACATGGCTCATCGTATGAAACAGGCCAAGGCGGTCATGCCCATTGTGGCGACGGGGAATTATTCCTACCAATCGACGATCATGACAGGCCAGAACTTTATTTTGGTTGGGGATGCGTTTGCTTTTGTTGATCCGATCCTATCCAGTGGGGTCCATTTGGCGTTACATAGCGGCATTCGTGGCGCTGACGTCGTGGAGGCATTTTTACAGGGACATCCGGAAGCCGAACAGAAGGCCAGGGACTTTGAAGCGGCCGTTAAACATGGTCTTAAAATGTATTCCTGGTTTATTTTTCGAATTACCCAGCCGGCTTTTCGGAATTTGGCCATGGCGCCCAAAAATTATTTCCGGATGCATGAGGCCATCTCCTCGGTGTTGTCTGGAGATATATTTGGCTCGACACCCGTCAAATTTCCCCTCATCATTTTCAAAGGCGTCTATTATCTCACGGCCCTGCTTGACCTTAAAGCCAATCTCGGCCAATATCGAAGAAGAAAACATGCGGTAGAAGGGGAGCCTTTGTCGTCATGACGACCACGGCAAAGAAGAATTCTCATTCGAC